>NZ_JAMQML010000023.1:0-42560 GCF_030068685.1 Nitratireductor sp. GZWM139
TTATAATAATAGGGCAAAATGCCCTATCTTGTCAAGGGCAAATTGCCCTAATTGATGGGTGGACCGAAAAAAAGGGGACGCGCCCCTTAGCTCCAGTTCCGCCACATACGGTTTAGTTCCAGGCTTCGGCCTCGCCACTGCTCCCCTAGCGCCTTAGTGGCCGCAGCTCTGTAGTTAATCCGCGTATGGATAGTGCATCCAGCTATAGCGTGCTTAATGCTGTCGTAACGGTCGAATGCTAGAGCTGTTTGGTAGCCAAACCGTTCAACACAGCGGCGATCCAGACTGGCCCGAACTCGCCCGCCCATTCGTTCCCACTCCCGAAACATTTGCATAAAAGTTTTCTGTTTCATAATGCCCCCTTGGCTGGTAGGGCAGGCTTTCGCCCGCCCCTCAAATGTCAATGAAAGTCAGGCTCAGCGCCGCATTCGACACAACCGGCCTCGTAAGGATCGGCCCCAGCTTCTCCGCATTCGTTGCAAATCCAAGTTGACTCTTCTGGCTCGGTAGCAACGCGGCTGAATCGTCCGCTCTTGGAGTCCTCCAACCATTCGCCCTCGCTCTCAAGCTGGAATGTGAACGTGTGACCGGCACGGCAGGTGCCTTGCCACGGTGTTTCTGGGGTGTCGGTATCTTGGGGAACAGGAGTGCCGCAAGTAGGGCACAGGGGGCGTGTTAGATCAGGGGTGTAAGTGTAAATCGTCATCGGAAATTCTCCGGTTGTTGACCTTGGCGACTTGCCCGGCCTTCTGTTTATAATAATAGGGCAAAATGCCCTATCTTGTCAAGGGCAAATTGTCCTACAAGCCCCATTTTTAAAGGGTTTCATTGACATTTGAGGGGCTGATTCAAGCTCCGATCTGGCCGCCTCCTTTCCTTGGCGTACAAACAANTCCTACAAGCCCCATTTTTAAAGGGTTTCATTGACATTTGAGGGGCTGATTCAAGCTCCGATCTGGCCGCCTCCTTTCCTTGGCGTACAAACAAACGAACTTCCCAGCTTGCTTAATAGTTTAGGATTGCCTCAGAGGCTCCAGGGGGCACGGCCTTTGACAATCGGGGAGTCCAGAGGGGCGGTAGCCCCTTTGGGCATAGCGCAGCGTAAACGCACGATTCAATGGGGTGAGGACGCGAAGCGGCCGAGGGGCTTGCCCCTGGGGGGATGGGAGGGAGCGAAGCGACCGGGAGGGATTGAGAAGGGGGGTTTCCCCCCCTTCGGGGGCCGGTTTTCGCTTTTCGGTTTTTTCTCGCCAAATGAGTATTTTTCGCCCAATTGGTTATAAATAAATGGTTATATTATTGGTATATAAAGGGTTAAAAGAAGGTTAGAGGGGCTAAAAAACGATTATAACGCTCTGTTTTTATTGGTTTTTTTGGATTACCGCCGCCCCTCAAGTGTCAATAAACCCGCCCCTCAAGTGTCAGTATTTTGCCCCTCAAGTGTCAGTAAACCCGCCCCTCAAGTGTCAATAGGTGCGCCCCTCAAGTGTCAATAGCGTAACGGGGTTACTAACAGGGTTATACCTATGAAATGTGGATAACTCTTAGCCAAGGTCTGGCTTTCGCCAGGTTTGGACGCCAGGGAAGGGGTGTTTTTCAAGCAGGCCCCTCAAGTGTCAGTAGTGCGCCTAGTCCGCTGGCCCCTCATATGTCAACTAACGCCCCTCATATGTCAACCAACAATATTTATCCCCATTGCCTACCCACAGGCTTAGCCCCTCATAAAGCAACAAAAAAGGGGCCGCAGCCCCTTTGTTCTCGATGCGTGGCCATGATGGCCATCAGCTTCGCTTGCAGTGCAATTGTTCCCCGGCAACCCAAGCATGGGCAACAAGGCCGCTTTCTCTCAGCTCGTCACACGCAGCCCCTACCTGCTCCCGCCACTTCTTAGCCCTGGTTGATTCTGAGCCGCACATAAGCCGGAAGGTTTCTAGTTTCAACGGGAACGGCTCCTTGTGTGAAGCAAAGTAATCGAACATACGGCGGGCCGTGGGGGACAGCTTACGGTACTTGTCCCAAATAAAGCGGGAATAGTAATCACCAGCGAACAGCACAACCATTTCTTCATCAATCATGACCTGGCATCGAGAATTGCGCTTGCCTCGATCAAGGACACGAAACCGGCTGATTAGTGACAGTGACTCAAGCCGTCCAACCCGTTTGGATTCAAATTGCATGGCCGATGCTTGCAGCCGTGACAAACACTCTTCGGCCTTTTTGTAATAGCGGCCATTGATTGACCATCCCAAGTCCTTACACAGCTCATAGAATGTAAAGCTGATAGGGTCGCCAATAGGCGAACGCTTGGAATACTCCATGACCTGTTGCCATACCAGCTCGTCATCCTCCGCCCGTAGCTCTACGCCTGTGTAAGTAATATTCACATCGTCACCGATGCTATAGATAGGCTCGTTTTGCAGGGCCAAGCGGGGCGCTCGCTTGTTCCGGACAGTGAACAACGCCGAGCGGGCGTAGTCGTTCGGCAGCGCCCGCATGTGATCGCCCCAAGGGGCAATATCGAACAACGATAGCTGAGCGTCTTTGATCTCTTGTTTAGTGTGTTTTAGCAACGCCGCTTGTCGGGCTTCGTCAACCTTCGAGGCCAGTGCATCCGTCGCGCCTTTTTTTCGCCCTGGCTTCTTGTCGCTCATGGTTTCTCCCTTGGCAGCAGGGGCCGGGTCGCTGGCCTCCGTGGTGTTCTGTTCGGTTTTGGTCGTATCAGAAGGGGCAGGCGCTTCGGGTTCAGGAATACCCGGCAGGGTAATCGCCTCGCCTATAGGGCGAAGCTCTGCTTTTGCTGATGACCTTCGATGATATGCTGTTCTGCTTGCTATCTCAGCAGCTTTTTCCAACTCAATGCCAGCATCAACCAATTTGCGGATATATTTGTTTTTAAGCAGTTTGGTTTCACGCTCTTGCATAGAAGCAGCATCGCGCTCGGCCATATCTTTCGCTTTATCTGGTTCAACGCCACTATCAATCAGCTTTTGGATGTATTCATGCTTGTTAAAGTTATCTGCCATTTAGTGCCCTCCTGGGAACACCCCGGCTAAGCCGGGGCAACCGCCTTACCCCTGTTGTCCTTCCGGGGCTTTTGTATCTAGGTAATCAATTTTTTCGGCAATGAAATCGGTGCCAAACTCGGTTTTGCCATCTTTCTCAAAACGAGTGTTTTCAATACGGCCCTGAACAAACACCTTGGAACCTTTCCCCAGGTATCGGCCTGCGTTGTCGGCTATCGCGCCAAAAGACTTGATGCGAAAAAAGTCTGTCTTTTCTTTCTTGTCAGTTCCCTTACCCCATGCACTGTTAACAGCGATGTCAAAAATTGCACGACTGCTGCCGCCTTGGCTGTTATGTAGCTCTGTATCACGGGTAAGATTTCCGATAAACTGAAACATGTTGTGGCTCATGGTAGAGTCTCCTTTCGTTATGACAAGGGGGAGTATAGCTATACTTTTAAACCAAGTCAAAAACTTTAGCGGCTAAAATCAGCCTACAAGAGAGGCAAGGTGTACAATTTCATCTTCTTTACTAACGTGCTGCGCATCCTAGACGAGCGGCACATGACCAAAAACGAGCTTGCGGAACGCTCTGGCGTTTCCATTTCGTTTTTGTCGGATTTAACAACGGGTAAGGCTAATCCGTCACTGAAAGTGATGGAAGCCATAGCGGCAGCCCTTGAAACGCCGCTTCCTCTTCTCCTGGAGTCAACCGACTTGGATCGGGCAGCACTAGACGCATTAGCGGGCGGGAAAATGCCAAATAGCTTGCCAGCAGGCTATGAACGTGTTTGTGCTGTACTTCCTGAGCATCGCGCCTTCCAAGTAAAGAAGTGGGGGGAAGAAACTAGAAAAAAATTGCGGGACATGGACACCACACAAAAGGACTATTGACTTTTTTGTAATAAATCCCTCCCTGCCGCTGCTAAATTTTAGCGGCTAAAAAGGCTGCCGGGCCTTTCAACACCGGAATCACCGAAAAGGATCGTTGCGTTACAGGCAAGATATAGGCTCGCGGGTGTCTCACTCGTGAGCCTCAAGGACGAAATTACCTAAACTTTTTTCTTCGTTATGTTGCACGGTCTTAATTTTCGGTATATCGTATGTACTAGAAACGGATTAACCGAAAATACCGGGGCAATTGAATGCAACAAAACGACATGACTGGCTCCATTAAGGACCGGGCAAAAAGAAAACTAGAGCGGGATATTGGGCCGGAGCTTCTCCAGGCTCTAAATCACTCTAAGACAGTCGAGCTTATGCTCAACGCAGACGGGAAAGTTTGGGTTGAACGTCTAGGTGAGGGGATGCAGTGCATCGGAACGCTTAGACCTGCCCAGGCTCAAGCTATTATCGAGACTATTGCCGGGTATCACGGCAAAGAAGTCACCCGAAGCAAGCCTATCCTAGAAGGGGAGTTTCCCCTTGATGGCTCCCGCTTCGCAGGCCAGCTACCTCCAGTAGTTCCGGCCCCTACCTTCGCCATTCGTAAGAAAGCCGTTGCGATCTTCACCCTGGACCAGTACGTGGAAAACGGCATTATGACCGCCGCCCAAAAACACGTCCTGGTTGAAGCTGTGGCAGCACACCGAAACATTCTTGTCATCGGCGGCACTGGCTCAGGCAAAACCACCCTGGTTAACGCCATCATCAACGAAATGGTGATTACCGATCCTACAGAACGGGTTTTCATCATTGAGGATACCGGCGAAATCCAATGCGCCGCAGAAAACCACGTTCAGTATCACACCAGCCTTGACGTATCCATGACGGCATTGCTGAAAACAACTTTGCGCATGAGGCCCGACCGTATCCTGGTCGGTGAGGTGCGCGGAGCGGAAGCCTTGGACCTTCTCGATGCTTGGAATACCGGGCATGAGGGCGGCGCTGCAACACTGCACGCTAACAATGCTAACGCTGGCCTAGCTCGCTTGCGGTCGCTGATTACACGTAATCCAGCGGCTCCAGCCGAGATTGAACCGCTAATTGGCGAGGTGGTTCACATCGTTGTTCATATCGCCAGAACCCCGGAAGGCCGCCGCATCCAGGAAATCCTAGAGGTTTCCGGTTATTGCGATGGTCAATACATCACTAAATCCCTTTAAACGTAGGAAACTAGGAGTAATACCAATGCAACTCACTCTCCCATCAATCCGCCTTAACCGTTCGGCCATGCTCTACTTTGGCCTGTTCGCGGCTTTGTTCCTGGTTATGGCTGTTCAACCGGCTATGGCTTCGGAAGGAACGGGCGGCTCACTCCCTTATGAAAGTTGGCTGACCAACCTTCGCAACTCTGTAACCGGCCCTGTGGCGTTCGCCCTGTCCATCATCGGTATTGTCGTCGCAGGCGGCATTCTGATCTTCGGTGGTGAACTCAACGGCTTTTTCCGCACGCTGATTTTTATCGTGTTGGTAATGGCTCTGCTGGTCGGTGCGCAAAACATGATGTCCACCTTCTTCGGTCGTGGTGCAGAAATCGCGGCACTGACTGACGGTGCAGTTAACCAGGTTAGCGGCGCGGCCATGCGTCTCGTTAACGGTATTCAGGCGGTGTAACTATGGCTCTGCGCACGATCCCCATTCGTAGAGCTGGCAACCGAGAAAACTTGTTCATGGGCGGGGATCGTGAGCTTGTGATGTTCTCGGGACTGCTGGCAGGGGCACTTATTTTTAGTGCTCAGGAAGTCAGGGCAACGGTCTTTGGTATTGGCCTGTGGTTCGGCGCACTTTTCGTGTGCCGACTCATGGCTAAGTCAGACCCTAAGCTGCGCCATGTCTATCTGCGGCACCGCCGCTACAAGGCATATTACCCAGCTCGCAGCACACCCTACCGTGAAAACACGACAAGCCAAGGGAAGCAATACAAATGATGATTCAAGCTATTTCATTTGCCATTGCTGTCTGCGGTGCGGCGCTGTTACTTATCCTTTTTGCCCGTATCCGTGCGGTCGATGCTGAATTGAAGTTGAAAAAGCATCGTTCCAAGGATGCGGGGCTGGCTGACTTGCTCAATTATGCCGCTGTTGTTGATGACGGTGTAATTGTCTGCAAGAACGGCGCTTTCATGGCGTCTTGGCTGTACAAAGGGGATGACAACGCCAGCAGCACCGACGAACAGCGGGAAATGGTGTCTTTTCGTATTAACCAGGCTCTCGCGGGCCTTGGTAATGGTTGGATGGTTCACGTTGATGCCGTGCGCCGTCCAGCTCCCAATTATTCAGAACGCAATACCTCGGCTTTCCCTGATCCGGTTTCTGCCGCGATTGACGAGGAACGCCGTCAGCTCTTCGAGGGCCTGGGCGCGATGTATGAGGGTTACTTTGTTCTAACCCTAACATGGTTCCCGCCTTTGCTGGCTCAACGCAAATTCGTTGAACTCATGTTTGATGATGACGCCGAGGTGGTTGGCAAAAAAGCCCGCACCAAGGGCTTGATTAACCAATTCAAGCGCGAAATTAGCAGCATTGAAAACCGTCTGACAACTGCGGTTAAGTTGACTCGCCTTCGCGGCCAAAAAATCGTGAATGAGGACGGCAGCAAAGTCACGCATGACGATTTTCTTAGCTGGCTGCAATTCTGCGTTACTGGTGTAAGCCACCCTGTTCAACTGCCTAATAACCCTATGTATATGGACGCCTATATTGGCGGTCAGGAAATGTGGGGCGGGGTAGTACCGAAAGTTGGCCGCAAATTTATTCAGGTCGTTTCTATCGAGGGTTTCCCCTTGGAGTCTCACCCTGGAATCTTGAGCGCCTTGGCCGAACTCCCGGTTGAATATCGTTGGTCGTCACGTTTCATTTTCATGGATCAACACGAATCCGTTAAGCACCTGGACAAGTTCCGCAAGAAGTGGAAACAAAAGGTGCGCGGTTTCTTTGACCAGGTATTTAACACAAATAGCGGTAATGTGGACCAAGACGCCCTAACAATGGTCCAGGACGCAGAATCTGCAATTGCAGAAGTGAACAGCGGCTTGGTTGCTGTTGGGTATTACACCAGCGTTGTCGTCCTAATGGATGAAAGCCGGGACCGTCTGGAACAGTCTGCACGCCAGGTAGAGAAATCAATCAACCGCCTGGGCTTTGCTGCACGAACTGAAACCATTAATACCCTGGACGCTTACCTGGGCAGCCTGCCGGGCCACGGTGTTGAAAATGTGCGTCGCCCGCTCATTAACACGATGAACCTGGCCGATCTGCTGCCTACAAGCACCATTTGGACAGGAAGCGCCGACGCTCCTTGCCCAATGTATCCACCTCTGTCACCGGCTCTAATGCACTGTGTTACCAGTGGGGCAACGCCGTTCCGTTTGAACCTTCACGTTCGTGATTTGGGTCATACCTTTATGTTCGGCCCAACGGGTGCAGGTAAATCGACACACTTGGCCTTGATAGCTGCTCAGCTTCGCCGTTACGCAGGCATGTCGATCTTCGCATTTGATAAAGGCATGTCCATGTATCCGCTGACCAAAGCGGTAGGTGGCCTGCATTTTTCTGTCGGTGCGGACGATGATCGCCTGTCCTTCTGTCCATTGCAGTATCTGGAAACCAAGAGTGATCGCGCTTGGGCAATGGAATGGATAGACACCATCTTGGCGTTAAACGGGGTTCAAAGTACGCCTGCACAACGAAATGAAATTGCCCATGCAATTGTAAGTATGCACGAAAGCGGGGCGCGTACTCTGTCTGAGTTCTCGCTGACTATCCAGGATGAAAGCATCCGTGAAGCTATCCGCCAATATACGGTTGACGGCTCTATGGGGCACCTGCTGGACGCCGACGAGGATGGCTTGTCACTGACCGACTTCACCACGTTTGAAATCGAAGAGTTGATGAACCTGGGCGAGAAATTTGCCCTGCCGGTCTTGCTTTACCTATTCCGTCGAATCGAGCGAAGCCTTAAAGGACAGCCAGCCGTCATCATTTTGGATGAAGCCTGGTTGATGCTTGGGCACCCTGCATTCCGCGAAAAAATCCGCGAATGGCTCAAGGTACTGCGTAAAGCTAACTGTCTGGTTCTTATGGCAACACAAAGCCTGTCCGACGCTGCCAACTCCGGCATTCTGGACGTTATTGTGGAGTCCACTGCAACCAAGATTTTCCTGCCGAACGTCTATGCCCGTGACGAAGATACTTCCGCTCTGTACCGCAGAATGGGCCTTAACGCTCGTCAAATTGAAATCCTGGCAACGGCTATTCCCAAACGACAGTATTACTACGTTTCTGAAAATGGTCGCCGCCTCTATGACCTCGCCCTTGGGCCTTTGGCTCTCTCGTTTGTCGGTGCTTCTGACAAAGAATCCGTGGCAGCTATCAAGCAACTAGAAGCCAAATATGGCGAACAGTGGGTGCATGAATGGCTCGCAGGTCGTGGCCTGAAACTTGATAACTACCTGGAGGCAGCCTAATGAGCTTTTCCGAGAAACTTAAAGGGCTGATTTTCAAAAAGCCCGCTCCTGGTTATGACCAGGAAGAAACTGCCGAAATCGAGGCGCAGGATAAAAAATCTAAACGCCAAGGGGATGATGAAAACCCATATCTGACCGCTCGCCGCACTTGGAATGAGCATGTTGGTTCTGTGGTGTCATCACGCCAAACGTGGCAGGTCGTGGGCATTCTATCGCTAATGATTGCCCTGGCCGGTGTCGGTGGTGTTATCCATATTGGCAGCCAATCCAAGTTCATCCCATACGTGGTGGAAGTGGACAAGCTGGGCGCAGCTCAAGCAGCGGGGCCGGTTACTGGTTCTGATGTTGCCGACTCGCGTGTTTTGGGTGCAACAGTGTCCGAGTTCATCGAAAACGCCCGCATGGTATCGCCTGACGTAGCTCTGCAACGCAAAGCGGTATTCAGTGTTTACGCACACTTGGCCCCAAACGATCCCGCAACCACGAAAATGAATGAATGGCTTAACGGTAACGCCGATGCCAGCCCGTTCAAACGTGCCACCAAAGAAATGGTGAGCATCGACATTACATCTGTTCTGCCGCAAACGCCGACTACGTGGCAAGTGGACTGGACAGAAACCACGCGGGACCGCCAAGGGGTATTGCAGGGCCAACCAGCCCAATACCGCGCCCTTATTACTGTGTACACCGCAGACACTTCAACGCAGACCACGGAAGAGCAAATGCGTAACAACCCGCTGGGTATTTACGTGCGCGATTATTCCTGGTCACGGCTGCAATGATTACGAGGCTATTAACCATGAAGAAACAATTTTCCGCTGTGATCCTGGGTGCTGCGATGTTGGTGCCCACTCTGTCAACGGTCGCACACGCGAACGGGCTTGAGGACAAGTATTTCACCAATGACAACCCGACCCTAACCCAACAAGAACGCCAAGCACTGGCTATTGCACAGCGTTGGCAGGCCGGGGGCGACAACGGTGGCATCCGTCCTTTTACTGGCCGTAATGGAGCCATCCAATTTGTATTTGGTGCGCAGTCTCCAAGCGTCGTTTGTGCCGTGCTCCAGGTCTGTGACGTTGCGTTGCAGCCTGGCGAATACGTCAACTCTATTCAGTTGGGCGATACCGCCCGCTGGAACGTCGAACCGGCCATTTCCGGCACCGGGGCAGGGGAAACCCAACACCTGCTTATTAAACCGATGGACGTGGGCCTGGAAACCAGCCTGGTCGTAACGACTGACCGCCGCGTTTATCACATTCGTTTGCGTTCTCACCGCACCGAATACATGCCGCAAGTTGCATTCACCTACCCGGAAGATGCCCTTGCCAAGTGGGATATGGTCCGCAGCCGCGAACGCCAGCACCGCGAGGACAACACTATTCCTCGAACCCGCGAGTACCTGGGCGACTTGTCATTTGATTACGACGTATCCGGCTCGGCCTCCTGGAAGCCCGTTCGTGTTTTCAATGACGGCCACAAAACCATCATTCAGATGCCGCGAGCCATGCAGCAAACAGAAGCGCCGACGCTCCTGGTTGTCCGTAAGGACGGCGGCCTGTTCTCTGACCCTGAAACCGTCATGGTCAATTACCGCGTCCAAGGGGATCGCTACATCGTCGATACGGTGTTTAACAAAGCAATCCTTATCTCTGGCGTTGGTAGCAGCCAGGACAAAATCACCATCACCAAAGGGGACGATTAATCATGCGTAAACTTATCGTCGCAGTTCTGTTTTCGCTGGGTTTGGCTGGGTGTGCCACGCACGCCCCATACGGCAACTTTGTCGAGAATCCAGCAGGACTAAATCAGCAAGAAATCGCCAGCGATACGGTCGAGAAGATTACCGAGCTGTACCCGCCTGCAAAAACTCGCTTCGAGCTGAAACAGCCTACACCTGACGCTTTTGGTACGGCATTGGTTCGCGGCCTGCGTGATCGCGGTTATGCCCTCCTGGAGTTCGACCCGGAAGCGGCCAAAGCGCAGCAGCAGGCTACACGTTCGACCAGAACAGCCCCGAACGTGGAAGCTACACCGGCCCCGGCTAACCCAGCTCCGACAGGATCAGGTTTGCCGCTTCGTTACGTGTTCGACCAATTCACGGGCACCAATATGTACCGCGTGACCATCATGGTCGGCAATGAGTCCTTGACCCGCCCATATTCGCAAGAAAACGGCGGCATCGTTCCAGCGGGCTATTGGGTTCGCAAGGAGTAAGACATGAGCGAAAACAACGATCAAATGTCCCCGGACGCCTCACCAGGTGAGGTGTCCAAAAAATCCGGGGTGCGTCGCGTCAATAGCCGCCCGATGTACATTTTGTTTGGCGTTCTTGGCCTGTTTCTTTTGGTCATGATGATGGTCGCCGCCGACCGTGCCGCCCAGCAAAACGCACCAAGCGAAGGTCCAAAGGAAAGGGCAGGCAATACCTCGATGTTCGCTAATGAGATCGCAGGCACTCAGACAGACGGTTTCATTCCGGCTGCCGAGCCTCCGGCTGTACCGTCTCTTGATGAACCTGTTGCACCAGATGCAGAGGCGCAGCAGGAAGAGAATCAAAGCACAGCGCCTGTAACGGTAGCTCGCCCGGTTAATCCTGACTTGCCTCCGGCACCGCCTCAAAATACGGGTTCGCAAGAACAGCGCGACGACGAGGCCGAGCGCATCCGCATGGCTAAGCTGCAAATGCTGGAACAGGCCGTGAGAGCCAAAACCGGCGTACAAGCAACCGCGCCGCGCAGCAGTGGCGACAGTGGTTCATCACAGCCAGTCAGCAACCGTCCAGAATCACGCCAGGACATGATTAACGAGATTGCCCGCGTCCGTCAGCAGATTGCGGCGAACCGTTCCGACGATCCAACTGCCGCGTATCAACAGCGCATGGCTCAGATTGAAGGGATGCGCAACGGTGGCGGCTTTGGTGGCAGTGGTGGCAGCAATAGCGCCCCGATGTTAATGCAGACCTCAGCGAACGGTGGCGGCAACGGTTATTCGCAGTTTGACGGCAACGGCGGTGATCGCTGGCAGCTTGGGGAGCAAGTACAGGCTCCGCGCAGCCCTTACGAGCTACGCGCTGGCTTTGTTATCCCGGCCACGCTGATTTCCGGTATTAACTCCGACCTACCCGGCCAAATCGTTGCCCAGGTATCACAGGACGTATCAGACACAGCAACAGGAAGTCATTTGTTGATTCCCCAGGGTTCGCGTCTTGTCGGCTCTTACTCGAACGATGTGGCCTACGGCCAAGAACGAGTTTTGATTGCATGGCAGCGCATTATTTTCCCTGACGGTAAGGCTTTGGATATTGGTTCAATGCCAGGCGCGGACGCAGCCGGTTACTCCGGTTTCCATGACCAGGTTAACAACCATTACCTGCGCATCTTCGGTTCTGCATTCCTTATGTCTGGTGTCACGGCGGGTGTAACGCTTAGCCAGGACAACGACAACAACAGCGACAGCAATAACCAACGTGCAAGCGACGCGCTTAGCGAGGCGCTGGGTCAGCAACTTGGTCAAGTCATGGTCGAGATGATCCGCAAGAACATGAACATTGCCCCTACGCTGGAAATTCGCCCCGGTTATCGCTTCAACGTGATTGTCACCAAAGACATGACGTTCTCGAAACCTTACAGCTCATTTGACTATTAACGCCAAGGAGTAAACGCCATGAAGAAAAGATTTTTAGCCGCTAAAGTTGCTCTGGTCGTCGCTATGACGGCCAGCACTTTGCAGCCCGTTCAAGCCGGTATTCCTGTTATTGACGGCACCAACCTGACACAAAACATTATGTCAGCCCTGGAAGCCGTTTCGCAGACCGCCAAACAAATCCAGCAGTATCAAACGCAGTTGCAGCAGTATGAGAATCAACTGCAAAACACGATGGCACCGGCTTCTTATATTTGGGACCAGGCACAATCCACGATTAATGACCTAAACCAAGCAACCAACACGCTTGCCTATTATCAAAACCAACTAGGAAGCCTCGATGCGTACCTGGGCAAGTTCCAGGACGTGGCTTACTACCGCAGCTCGCCTTGCTTCTCGTCTACGGGGTGCAGTGATGCCGAATGGGCGGCAATGGATGAAAACCGCCGCCTGGCGTCCGAATCGCAGAAAAAAGCCAATGACGCGATTTTTAAAGGTCTGGAACAGCAACAAGACAACCTGGAAGCCGATGCCCGACAACTAAACCGCCTGCAATCCGGCGCTCAAAGTGCAGACGGTCAATTGGCTGCCATTGGTTACGCCAACCAGCTCGCCAGCAACCAGGCCAACCAGCTCCTGCAAATTCGTAGTTTGCTGATTGCTCAGCAAAACGCTGTAGCGACCCGAATGCAGGCAGAGGCTGACAAAGAGGCCCAACAGCAAGCGGCATCAGAGCAAGTCCGAGCGGGCAGCTTTGTCGCCAGTCCAGCCCGGTCTTGGTAAGGGGGACCAATGAAATCAATTAACGCAATTCAATTACTCGGGGCCGCTTCTGTAGCGGTCCTCCTAACCGGCTGTTTTGACGAAAAGATGCCGGAAGTAAACGACATCAATTGTCAGCATGAAAACATTTTGAAAATCGAGGACAAGGCCATGCAGCAAGACTTTGCTTCTAAGTGCCTGCGTCGTGGCAACCCTCGGTCTGGCGAGTTTAAAGCCAGCCCTGAGAAAGATTGGTGAGGTACTGAATTATGAAACTGCCAGCCAACCTTAAATCCGCCATGCCGTTAATCGTCTGGCTGGCGTTTTTTGTTGCGGCTCCGGCTCATGCCGCAATCGACAACTCCGGCGTATTGGATAACGTCTTGGCCCGTTATTCGGCAGCAGCGGCCTCCTGGGCCGGTGTTATTACCGATGCTGCAACCTGGTTATTTTGGACGCTCGTTGTTATCTCGATGGTCTGGACGTTCGGCATGATGGCACTGCGTAAGGCCGACATTGGCGAGTTTTTTGCCGAGCTTGTCCGCTTCACTATTTTTACCGGCTTCTTTTGGTGGTTGCTGATTAACGGCCCTAACTTCGCATCGTCTATTTACGACTCCTTGCGCCAGATTGCCGGTAACGCTACGGGGCTAGGTTCCGGCCTGTCACCGTCTGGCGTGGTAGACGTGGGCTTTGAGATTTTCGACCGCGTACTGGATCAATCCTCGGTCTGGTCACCGGTTGATTCATTCGCCGGCATTCTCATGGCCCTGATTATTCTCGTCATCCTGGCGTTAATCGGTATCAACATGCTGTTGTTGCTCGCCGCTGGTTGGGTACTTGCTTACGGCGGGGTGTTCTTCCTGGGCTTTGGTGGCTCGCGTTGGACCTCAGACATGGCGATTAACTACTACAAAACCGTGCTAGGTGTTGCCGCCCAGCTTATGGCAATGGTGCTGTTAATTGGCATCGGCAAAACCTTCCTGGATGACTATTACAACTCTATGAGTGAGGGAATCAGCCTGAAAGAAATGGGCGTCATGCTCATTGTCGCGGTGATCCTTCTCGTTCTAGTGACCAAAGTTCCTCAAATGCTCGCGGGCGTGATTACCGGCGCAAGTGTTGGCGGTGCAGGCATTGGCTCATTCGGCGCAGGCGCTGCGCTTGGGGCGGCTGGCATGGCAGCAGCAGCAGCGGCCACTGGCGGCGCTGCTATGGCAGCAGGGGCGTCAAACATGGCAGGCGGGGCGCAAGCTCTCATGGCCGCATTCAATAAAGCTAACGAAAACGTGGCAAACGGTAGCGACATTATGTCCGCATTCTCTGGCGGCGGCGGTGACGGTGGCGGCGGTGGCGGCGGTGAAATGCCATCCGAAGAAAGCACAGGTGATACCCCGTTTGCTCAAGCGGCGGGCTTTGGTGGCGGTGAATCTTCTGGCGGCGCTCAAGCCAGCGGGGGCGAGTCATCCGGTGGCGGTGAATCTTCCGGCAATAGTGACCAGGGAAGCACCGAAACGGCCAGCGCAGACGCTGGAACATCAGACGACCAAGGTTCAAGTGAAGGGCAGGGCGGTAGCTCGTCCGTCGCTCAAGCAGCAACAGCGGCGGCCACTGGCGGCTTTATGGCCGGAGCTGCAAAGGCTGGCCGAGTCGCAGCGGATACCGGCGCGAACCTGGCAAAAGGAACTGGTGCAGTAGCTAAAGCTAAAGCCGGAAAAATGAAGGCTAAAGCCATGCAACGCATCGGTGAAACAACAGGCGGCAAGATCGCCGCTGCAATCAAAGGCCAAGGGGAAGCCCCAGGGCAAGGAGGTGGTGAAACAGGAAATGCAGGTGATAGCGGCTCGTCAGATTCTGGAGCTTCTGACAGCTCACCGTCGTTCGATAGCGATAGCTTGAGCGGTGGTAACGGCGGCGGCTGGGTAAACCAATCAGGCGGCTTTGATGCCCTGTCCAGCGAGGACCAGGACAAAGCCCGTCAATCACACGCTGAGTGGCAAGCACGCGACCCGGAAAAGCACACCTTCGACGTTGGGGATTACGTTTCGTATGCCCAGGAACGCCAGCAGGAGCGCAACGAAGAGGTTGCCAGCTTTGTCAACAAAGGCCGTTCGGCCTAACTAGATAGGAGTAATTGAAATGAAACAATTTTTCGTTGCCCTTAGCCTGTTTGCAGCCGCATTTGCGTTCACTGCACCGGCTCAAGCGGCTTCTCAAGATGAATGTGCAATTTGGATCTGCCTGCCGGGCGGATTCCCTTCCGGCTGCGGGGCGGCCAAGTCAGCGATGCGTGACCGCATCAAAGACATGAAATCACCGCTCCCTAGTTTCTCGTCCTGCGCGGTTAATCCGCCGTCTGGTAGTGGTAGCCACATGACCTCTGATTTTGGTTATGCCGCTTATATTCCCGCCCGAAGAGTGTGCAGCCAGTACCGCCGCTATGGTCGTGATAACGAAGAATGCGTTGCCTATGAAACGATCCCCGAACAATACGTGAAAAACACCCGTTGCCGCGTTGATCGTGACGGCGACCGTCACCCGCGTTACTGCACTCGCACGTACCGTTGGGCGGAAGTGTTCGTTGAAGGGCAGCTTGCAGGCCCAACTTACTACTGGAACTAAGGGGGGTCGTCATGCTGCCGTTCATTGCTGATATGCCACCTCTGGAACAAGAGCGCGTTGTGTGCTCGATCTCTGCTGCCGCGAAATATGAAGTGCCCGCCAATATCGTGCTGGCCGTGGCCGAGAAAGAAGGGGGCAAGCCGGGCCAGCGGGTGCGTAACTCGAACGGTACGCATGACGTTGGGCCTATGCAGTTTAATACTGCATACCTGGGCGACCTGGAAAAATACGGGATCACTGCGGACGATGTGGCAGCCTCTGGCTGCTACTCGTTCGACCTGGCTGCTTGGAGACTGCGCGGCCATATCTTGCACGACTCCGGGGATATTTGGACCAGGGCGGCCAATTACCATTCCCGCACACCGAAATATAACGCGATCTATCGCGCCGACTTGATGCAAAAAGCGGTCAAGTGGGCCGACTGGCTTGATGAACACTTTTCGACTGTGAACGTGACCGCCCAAGGTGGTGCTACTCCTGGCAACGGGACTGCTATGCAGCAAGTCATCCAGGAAGCGGCCAGAATCGAGACTGAAAGCACTAATAGACAGTCTGAACGCCAAGGGCAGGGGAGTTACAGCCCGAGCCAACAAACCGGCTATGTGCCGCGCACAATCACGTTTCAAAACACGGGGGCAGGGCAATGACCGATAGCACAGCCTCTTTAAAATCCTCTTGGTCCCTGCCTCGCCTGTTCGTTGCCGATGGCACTGTGGAAGGCTTGAAGTGGCTAGGGTTGCTGCTTATGACCGGGGACCACGTAAACAAATATCTTTTCAATGGCACGCTGCCTTTTCTGTTTGAGGCTGGCCGTCTGGCAATGCCGATCTTCGTCTTTGTCCTGGCGTTCAACCTGGCCCGCCCGGGCCAACTTGAAAAGGGAGTGTATCAACGAACAATGAAGCGGCTCGCGGTTTTCGGTGCCCTGGCTTCGGTCCCTTTCATTGCCCTGGGCGGCTTATACGCTGGATGGTGGCCGCTTAATATCCTTTTTACGCTTCTGGCCTTGACGGCCACGGCGTACCTGATCGAACGCGGTCACACAGTATGGGCCGCCCTGGTGTTTATGAACGCCGGGGCAATGGTCGAGTATTGGTGGCCTGCGCTCCTGTTCGGCTTGGCTGTATGGTCATACGCCAGAAAGCCGACCTTATCAGCGGCTGGCGTTGCAGTTATCGCCTGTGCCGCCCTGGGATTTGTCAACGGCAATATGTGGGCACTGGCTGTGCTCCCCTTACTGTTCGTTGCAACCTTTTTTGATTTGAGAATGCCCCGGCTTCGCTGGGCGTTCTACGCCTATTATCCGTTACACCTCGGCGCTCTGTGGCTCATTCGCATTCCAATGAGCCATGCCGGATACCTGTTTTTTTGATTTGGAGTAAGTCATGCGTAAGTCATTTTGCACACTTCTAACTATTGGCTGCTTGGCCTTCACTGGATCGGCACTAGCCGCCTCGAACGACTACCGCGAACCAGTATCAAGCTCTGTTTCTGTTTCTTTTGCTAATAGCAGCACCACTTTCCAACCAGGCCCAACAAATGCCGTTCTTCTGGAAGCGGCTAGGGACGCATCCCTGGTCACTATCAATGGCCGAACCAGCACGCTCCGCCCAAGTAAAAGGGATGAAAGGCTGGCTTTGGCTCGCGCCGTATCAGCCCGTGATTACTTAGTTGCTCATGGCGTTTCACCGCTCAAGATAATGATCAACTACGTGTCTGCGGCTGACTTTATAGCCGACAACGGTACGCCAGAAGGGCGGTATTTAAACCAGCGCGTAGATATTCAAATGATCTACGTTCCAATGTACTGAAAATAAGGATTAAACATCATGGCTGCACTTAATCAGACCAAAGAATTACTTTCTATCGTCAGCAACCAAAAGGGCGGGGTTATCCCCGGATGGATGGCAAAGGATGCCTCTAAAAAGCTCGATGGCGACCAACCCAACACCGAGCGGGCCGAGGCCGTTATTAAGAAGCTGAACGAAAGCGAAAATCACCCAGCTTTAGCGGCTAAAGTTCGGGAGGCTGAAAAAGAGATTTCACAGCATAAGAAGCTGAACCAAGACAAACCGCAAAAGCGCGGTGTGCGAATGTAATACACCAGGGAATAGGGGGCTGATATGAGAATACCCACGCCAGAAGAGACAAGGAACGCTCTAACACCAGAACAAATTGCGCTCTATGAAAAAATAGGCCAGCAACTCCAGCAGTCACATGGTGAAACCCCGCCAGGGTTTCACTTAACTGGATGGCTCTGGAAAAACATGGCCGAGGCTGAGCGAATTGGCTGGAGTGAATCTTTTATTATGGAATTGTTGGACCCTTCTTATATCCGCTTGCTAAATGATTTAAAGAAAGGAATCGACTGGAGATAACACCATGAATGACAAATTAAACCAGGCAATACAAATCGGCGCTGCAATCAATGGCCGCATCTATGACCTGGTTTCACTATGTATAAAATTTGCCATTGTTCGCCCGGCAGCAGTTTTATTTATTTTTGCCTTGGCGTCCATAGCCATTAATGGCGGCTTCCATCAATCAAGTAAATCGGTTATTGAAACGGTAGTAAGTCTGGTTGAGCTTGGCCCTGCCGAGCAGGGTTATATCAACCTAGAATCCTGCGCCGACGACAAGCCCGCTGTATCATCTGACACCATGCCTGTGCCGATCACTTGCGCTAATGTAGTAACTGAGGCGGTGCCGGTCGATCTACTTGCCGGGCAGCTCGTCAAAGTAATGCTAACCTGCTACCTGGTAGCGGTGGTATTTGGCATGGTGTTTTCTTTCTTCTTCTCGCGCCCGCTTCGTATCGCAGACGTTCGGGTACTTGGCACGGCAAGACTTTCCGAGGGTGCCGCTAAAATCGACAACAAGGCCAATTAGCCCAGGATGCCGATAACAAAGCGATGCCAGTTCACCGATAGCGAGATTAAAAAGGCGTATGAAGAAGCTGGAAGCCTTTCCGGCATGGCTGAACGCCTCAATATCACTTACCCCACGGCTGCGACGTGGGCACACGAGCTAGGCTTGACCTTGAAAAATCAAGGGTACAACAGGCCAGCACTGGAAATAACTGGTTTACAGTGCCGCCATGCGCGGGAATACCTTGGATTAACGCGGGATGTATTCTGCGCTGAATCTAACGTAAGTAAAACGGCTATCCGTGAGTTTGAGTTAGGAAATTCGACCTTGCGAAAAGGTAACATGGACAAAGTAATGGAATTATTTAAGCGTTACCGCGTCACATTTAATTCCGATGGCACATTTGAATAAAGCCCCTTTTCGGGGCTTTTTTATTGGTCCTTTTCCTTCTGGTATTTTGCCCAAACAAGTTTAACCTGGCTTTCACTACAACCGGCCAGCCGTGCAGTTTCTGCAATTGTATGGTTTGGCCGTAGCTTAACAATAAGCTCATTCCTTTTTTCATCAGGTTTCCGGCCCTTATATTTACCTCTTTTTTTAGCCTGGCTAATACCCTGCTTCTGGCGTTCCCTGCGGTCCTCGTAATCATCGCGGGCCATCTGCAAGGACAGTTTTAAAAGCAATTCCTGGACGGCCTCCAGGACGACCCTGGAAACGCCTTCGGACCCGGCTACAAGGTCGGATAGATCGACAACACCAGGAACGGCCAACATAGCCCCTTTGCTTTGTATCGTAGCAATCAGGCGCTCAGCCTCTGGCAGTGGTAGGCGGCTGATTCGGTCGATCTTTTCCGCAATCACCACGTCCCCAGGTTGCAAGTCCTCGATCATGCGCAGCAGTTCGGGGCGATCAGCTCGCGCCCCTGACGCTTTCTCTCTATACACACCGGCCACGTAGTAACCGGCAGCCTTAGCGCCCTGAATAACCCCCTCCTGGCGTTCCAGGTCTTGCGAGTCGCTACTGACTCGCAAGTAAATCCGGGCATTCTGTGTCACGCTCTTTTTCACTCCTGGTTCTCTGCAATCAAGTTAATCAAGTCCTGGTCTGGTGTTTCGTCCAGGCAATCCATTAGCTCATACCAAAGGCTGGCCGGGCACACTTCTTTTGCCATTGCTTCCAGTTCTGTGCGTTCCATTTTCTTTTGCTCCCGATATGGTTAATTTGGGTATACTCTATTTGACTATTATAGACCGATGGGCCAATATAGACAATCAGCAACTCTATTTGGCTAGTATTTTTTAGCCAACCCAAATTAACCGAAAGAAAGGAAGCCATTTTATGAAATTGAAATTTATCGCCGCTTGCTCTGTTGCTCTAACCGTATTGTCTGGCTGTGGGATAATTGAAAAACAGGTTGCCAGTGACGAAAGCCTGCAAGAGAAAGCCGCGTTTGCTATCGGTACTCAGCCAAGCAACATTTCAATCAGCAACGTACAGTCTGGCCTTGAGAAAATCACGTTCGATGCCGATGCAAACGGCTCGCAATATAGCTGTTACTACACAACGGTAATTGCTGTGAAATCGGACGCTATTTGTAAAAAAATGGGGCCGCAAACTGCTCCTAAACCAACAACGGAAGAAAGTCAGGGCGAGTGTAATGCGCTCCTGAAAGCTGCCGGTCGTTGTGAGTAAATGAGTTAAGTCTATGGACAAAAGCATGGAAGAGCTGGAAGCGGCCAGGGCCGAAGCCCTCGAAAAAGATCAATGCTTTTCAAAAGGCCGCCTTCGGGATGAATTTAGAATGAAACCCAAGCCCGACGCCGAGCCTGTCACGTTCTATAAGAACGGTTACGGCGGCAAGTTTGGGGTTTATAAAATATCCGATTGCGTCCCCATGAAGGCACGTAGCACCAAGCCGCCGAGCGAAAAGCAAAAGCGTGCTAGGGCGATTCTGGCCGTCAAAGCGAAGCTGAACAGCAAGGAAGCAAAAACCTCCAGTAAGGCGGTACGGTGGCTTGATGAAAACCCGCTTTTCCTGGACACCGAGACAACCGGCCTCGATGACCAGGCGCAAATCATTGAGCTGGCTATCAGCGACTCCCAGGGAACCATTTTGCTTGAAACGAAATTGCGGCCATCTGTGTCGATAGACCCGGAAGCCGAGGACGTACACGGCCTAACAATTGAATTTCTAGCGAATGCACCAACTTGGCCGGAAGTATCGGACCAGGTGCGAAAAATCCTCTGTGGTCGCGCTCTGGTTATCTTCAATGCTGATTTTGATACGCGCATGTTCCGGCAAACGGCTGCTGCTTATGGTGAGCCGGTCGAATGGGTTAGCGAACTAAAAACGCATTGTGCGATGTATCTGGCTGCCGATGCGTTTGGACCGACTAACCGGCATGGTTCAATCTCTTTGGCTGATGCGGTAGATTTTGCCGGGGTAACTTGGCGGGGGGCAGCTCATGGGGCTGTTGCAGACACTTTAGCTACGGTTGACCTGGTGCAAGCGATCGGAAGTATCAGGCGTGACCTGGAAACCGAGCTGGCCGCCCTGGAAGAATGAAAAAGCCCCGCACTAGGCGGGGCTTTTTGTTACCGGCTCCGGCTCTTCGTCCTGCTCTGCACGGTATCGACAACTTTGGCATCCGGGTAATCCTTCTGAATCTCTTTCAGGGACTGCCCCGAAAATAAGCCTATCCACTCCCCATCCTTTTTAACTGCTGAGTCGATTGGCTTGGCCGCTCTCGATGATCGTATTTCGTATCGCATCTATACCCCTCCATTAATATAAGTTTTAAGCTCTTTTTTGCGTTTTCTACATTCCTTCATCTGTGCGGCAAACTCTTTGCGCGTAATGTCTCGATTTTTTAGAGACATTTTTAGCAAATCAATATCCTGTCGCAGCTCGTTTTCATTTATATGCGAGTAATGCCACGGGGCCACACCAGTCGCTGCTGCCTCTGATATTGCTTCCTCGCCATACCCTTCCGCCCTCATGTCATGTAAATAATCCCAATCGCTCATATGTCACTACCTCTCTTAATAACCAATACGGGCCGACCGCTTTTGTTTATGAACTTGTTGCTCTGCCTGTTTCTGCTCACGTTTTCGTTCCGCTTCTTGGACAGCTTTGCCAACGGTAGCCCTTACCTGGCGTTCAACTCCTTCACGGCCAAGGCTGCTCTTGGTAGCCAGGTCGTTGAAGTCGGTGTGCTTCTTCATGTGATCCAAGGCTGCCAACTGTTCCTTGCTGAGCAAGGCTTTCTGTAGGTCTGCCTTGCGCTCTTCCGGGGCCGTCTCCAGGGCCTTAGATGCTCGCAAGTGTTCCCGATAGCTTTGGGGAGTGATCGGGGCAACGCCAGCCGGATACTCTGCCTCTCCTGGAGCAAAAACCGGGAAGGCTGCCTTACCGCCGACCACTTTGGCCGCTTCCTGTGCTTTCGTCTTGCCTGGGTTCGTTCCTTGGGTCAGCTCCTGGTGTCGATCATCGTCACCAAGGATCACAACAGGCTTGTCGGGGAACTTGTCATGCAGGGCCTTCGCTACATTGGGAAGGTTGCCGGAATCAAACGCGGCCACGGTAGCAAACCCCAATGCCTCGGCATTGGTCGCGGCGGTCGCATAGCCTTCCTGAAGGACCAGGGCCGGGGCAGCTTCCAAGGACTTCATATCGCCGCCGACGATATGAAAACAACCTTCCTTGCGTGAATCCTTGGCGAAACGCTTGGTGCCGTCCTCCTGGATATATTGCATGGTCCACTGTTTGCCGTTCTCGTCGTGCGCCGGAATGTAGGTCTTTTTGCCTTCGGCATCGGTTAGAACGCCAGGATGGGGCTGGATGCCCTTATTTTGCATGTACGGCGTCTGTTCGGTGACTGGCATCAAGTTGGCCGTCTGCTTGCTGACGCGCTCCGCTGTGGCTTCCTGTGCCTGCTCCAGCTCTGCCGCTCTAGCTGCCAGCTTCTCGGCTGCTTCTGCTTGGAGCTTGGCTTTCTCTGCTGGATCGAGCGAATACCCCTTAGACTTCCATTTCATATCAACGCCGGTACGGTTGTTGGAAATGTAACCGGCAGGGTGGCCGTCAAGGTGGCCGACATAGAAACCAGCTCGCTCGCCTTTCTTGTCTCCTTCTACAGATACCCGGTGTTTTTTACCGTCCATGATTGGATGATCACCACTGACAACACAGCCCAATGACTTCATGGCTTCCGCAAACTCTTCGCGGGGTGACATGGCCGGGCCTTGTTGGCTCTTGACGTTATCAGGCATCCAGCGGCTTAGGCGTTCCATATCGCCTTTAGGGCCGACATACCAAGACTTGGCCGCTTTATCCCACTGTGCCCCGGCTGCCTTCGCAGCGCCGCGCTCACCATACGGCACAGCCAGGTATTGCTTTTGCTGTCCTGCGGTTTGAGTCTGGCCTTGTTCCTGCTGTGGGCGTTGTTGCGCCGTGGCTTCCTGAGCGGCCCCCTGGGACCATTTGGCAAAGGGGGCAGTGTCTACGCCAGGCGGAACAAACCAGGACTGTTGTTGACGGTCCCAGCGTGCTCCGAGGCCCTTTGCTTCGTCCTTCTCGCGGTATGGGACATTGATATAGGTTCGCTCCTGCTTCTCTGGCTCTGCCTGAGCCTGCTGGCTGCCCTTCACCTGCTGGGCCTGCTGCCGTTCGTGTTCGGCAATACGGCGCTGCATATCGCTGTCATTGAGCGTGGCCGTTGCTTCTGCGGTCTTGCGAGCTTCTTTAGCCGCTGAAATGTCGTCGTCCGTGCTGTTCGGGTCTAGTCGCACGCGAACTTCATTCACCCTGGACAGCTTGGCCGCCTGTTCGTGCTCGTTGGTTTCGGACAGTGCATCAACCAGCCCTAGCAGGTTCGCCAGCTCGTCGGCTTGGTTCTGGCTGTTGAGATCCGCAACCCATTGGTGCATACCGTTTTCATGTTGGGCATAAACGCCCCAAAACTCGGGTTCACGGCCAACCGCGTGCGCGGGTTCTACGAACTGTTCCCCGCCATCCTCGATGACCACGTTACCTTGAACTTGAACAGCTCCGTTCCAGTCTGCCGGTAAGTCAAAGCCGAGTACCTGCCGGGCTGTTTCTTCAAATGCCTGGGCGTCCGTTTCTCCGGCAGCTAGGCGGCGACGTTCGTTAGCAACCTGGTTGATTGCCTGGGAATCTTCTTGTGATAGCGCGGAAAGCAACTGATCGCGCATCTGTTGGTTGTTGGTGGGTAATTGCATCCCGGCCTCCTGTGTTTGCTCCGGGGCGGCCTCCAGCTTCTGCGTTTGGGCCTGGTCTTGCTCCTGGACTAGCTTTTGTTCAAATGCCAAAACGTAGTTCGACATTTTCTCTGCATCAGACGTTGCGCGGAAAATCTCCAGCGGGTCATCCTGGAGCGCCTTAATCCAGGAACCTACATAAGCGGCGTGCTGTTCTGGATCGTGACCAATTCCCAGCTCGTC
The DNA here is from genome assembly GCF_030068685.1 of Nitratireductor sp. GZWM139. Taxonomy (NCBI): domain Bacteria; kingdom Pseudomonadati; phylum Pseudomonadota; class Alphaproteobacteria; order Hyphomicrobiales; family Phyllobacteriaceae; genus Nitratireductor; species Nitratireductor sp. GZWM139. Next base: position 23,770 of record NZ_JAMQML010000023.1, read on the forward strand.
CCCCATGATCAGGCTAAAACACTCAGCCTTTAGCTCTTCCTTGGCGTACCCTTCCGATCCGAAAGGATGGGCCATATCTCGGTCAAGCCGTGAGCTGTGGCCGGTCCAGTGCCCCAGCTCATGCAACGCGGTTGCATAGTAGTTATCTGCGGTCGGGAACTGCTCTTTATCTGGTAGGTGTATGCTATCGGTCGCAGGACGATAGAAAGCCCGGTCATGCTCGCCGTGACGAATATCAGCGCCTGACGCCTTCAATATATGTTCGGCTCTCTCTACTGCGTCCCAGGTCTGCGTTTTCTCTTTCTGCTCAAGTGGGGGCATACCGTCTATTTGCTCGCCGTTGAAAACGGTGGCAAAGAACACGCGGGGGCGCTCTAACATGACGGTTTCTTTCACCGGCTTGCCTTGTCCATCTAGGACAGGCTTGCCGTTGTCATCGAGCTTGTTTTGTTCCTCGGAAAATTTCCAATACTGAACCGGCGTCCCTTTCTCGCCTTTGCGTACCTGAGCACCGGCGGCCTTCGCTTGCTTGTAAGTCAGCCAACGATTATCACCGCGCCCTTGGGCCATGAGGTGAATGGCGTTAACACCCTTATAACGCTTGCCGGTCGTTGGGTTCATCGGCATGAAGCCTTGGGAACCAGGTTCCCAAGGTTTTTGCCAAGGTGCGGTGCCTGCTTTGAGTTGTTCAATCAGGTTTTCCGCTACTGTTTCGTGAAATGGTTTTTTCTCGGCAGCCATCGGTTAGCCCTCCTTGTCATCCTCTGGCACTGTCGCGTCTACCAGGTCCGCGTCACTTTCGGCGGCGTCCTCTTCTGACAGTGCATCCTCAACAAACGCCCCTACGGTTTCGGCTTCTTCCGGGTCAAACTCGGTTTGATAGCCAGGGGTCATTGCGTCATCCAGCTTTTCGCGCAAGGCTTCGGCTGCATTCGCCTGGTCGTCAAAAGTGCTCTGTTCCAGGTTGTCATTGGTTTGTGTAGTCATGGGTATTACTCCTTGTCGGTATTGTTGCGTCCCTTGCTGTAGTTGGGACGGCCTTTAACATCGGGATAGGTCTGCTTACAGGTTGGGTAATTGGAGCAACCCCACCAAAAGTGACCCTTCTTCTTCGGTAGTGGTCGGCGGGACAAGCCAGCACCGCACGACATGCACTTGAATACATCGGAAACCGGGGCTGCCTCTTTGCCGCCTGCAATAGCAACCGCGCCGTCATTGGCTTTGGCAACCTGCTCCCTAATAAACGCCTCTTGTTTGGTGATAAACGCAGCCAAGTCGGCCTTGCCTGATTCAACGCTTTGCAGCATTCGTTCATAAAGGGCAGTAAGCACCGGGCTTTTCACTACTTCTGGTAGGGCGTCGATCATGCTTCGGCCCAAGGTAGTGCTAATAATTTGCTTGCCCTTAGTCTCCAAATAATTGCGGCGTTTTAATTCGGAAATGATGGATGCCCGTGTTGCTTCGGTGCCGATCCCGTCACCTTCGCGCAGCATCTTCTTGTGCTGAGGGTCAGTAACAAAGCGGTGAATATTCACCATTGCAGTGATCAACGTACCTTCGGTGAATCGAGCCGGGGGCTTCGTCTTGGCGTCCCTTCTTGCGGCTTGGCCGCAAGTAATCGCGTCACCTTGGCCCATCTTGGGGAGTGACTGGCTTTCGTCGTCCTGGTCGCTGTCGTCATCGTCTGAATTGTCCAGGTACACGTCATGCCAGCCGCTTTTAGTGACTACCTTGCCTTTTGCGCTAAACGTCTCGCCTTCAACATCGACGGTAACGGTCGTGCTCATAAACTCATGAATCGGGTAGAACTGTGCCAGGTATGCCCGCACAACCAGGTCATAGATATTGCGCTCTTTGTCATTGAGCTTGTTTAGATCGCCTTTGTGCATCGTCGGGATAATCCCGTGGTGCGCCGACACCTTTTTGTCGTTCCAGGTACGGGACCGGATACTGGTATCCGCTCCATCAACAATGGACGCCAGGCTAGGGTTCACAGCTCTTACCGATGCCAACACGTCCGGGGCGTCTGCAAATTGAGATTCCGGCAAGTAGGCACAATCGGTTCGCGGGTATGTGGTCAGCTTGTGTGTCTCGTACAATGACTGACAGGTTTTAAGCACGTCCTCGGCGCTATAACCGAAGCGTTTTGACGCCAGGGCGGTCATGTCGGACAGGCTGAACGTCAGCGGGTGATTTTGCTTTTTGGCTTCCTGCTTGTACTCGCTGATAGAGCCAGGCTTACCAGTGAGCGAGTCAACCAGGGCATTCGCAACGGCAGTGTCTACAAGCCTGCCTTCCGCATCGAGGCCCGCTTGCTCTTCTTTTGCCTTCCAGCTTGCCCAAAAAGCGCCGTTAGGGTGCTGAATTTCGGCACGAATAGTATGGAAGGGCACCGCCTTGAATGACTCAATTTCGCGGTCCCTGGTGACAACCAGGGCAAGCGTAGGGGTTTGCACTCGTCCAACGGTCAATAACGCCCTGGAGCCGCCCCGCTGCGCTCTCAGGGTGTAAGCACGGGACAGGTTCATACCAATAAGCCAGTCAGCCTTGCCGCGCCCTTCGGCTGCGTCTGCAAAGCCGTGGTATTCCTGGTTGTCTTTCATGTTCGCCAGTGCTCGCTTAACAGATACCGAGTCAATGGCGTTCGACCAATAGCGGATCACCGGCTTTTTGTTGTTGAAGTGCTCCAGCAGTTCATCAACCAGTAACTGACCCTCGCGGTCGGGGTCGCCAGCGTTCACGATTTGCGATGCGGATTTAAGCAGACCGCCGATAACTCGAACCTGTTTCTTGGCGTCGTCCTTGGGCCTTAAAATCCATTCATCCGGGATAATTGGCAGTTCATCAACACGCCAGATTTTGCGGCCCTTATCATTTGTTGGCACATCATCAGGGGTGTATTCATCAGGACCGGCTTGCTCCAGCATGTGGCCGAAACACCAGGTAACTTTGTCACCGCCGCATTCAATGTAACCGTCACCCTTTCCGGTAACTCCTAGCTCGGCGGCAATGGCTTTTGCTACCGAGGGTTTTTCTGCAATAAATAGTTTCATGGTGGTTCCCCCCTTCCCTACCAGGTAATAACTGGACGAATGACGCTCTTAACTTGCGAGCGACTGACTGGCCCGAAGTAACGACCATCAAATGAGGTATCGCTTACATCAGACATAAGCAGCAGCTCAGAGCTGCCGAGTGTGTATTGATTGGATTGGTAGCGCGGTAACTCGCGGCCATCGAGGTCGGCCTTAATGGGTTTGCTATGCGGTAACAGCTCACCATCGACGGCAACGCCGTTATCCGTAACCGTTACCGTGTCGCCTTTAGCGGCTAAAATTCGCTTCATCATGTAGCCGTAATCACCAGGGCAGAAACCTCCAGCGATATAGTCGCGCTCTTTGGCTGTGGCAAAAACGCCAACGTCCGGGGGGCAAAACAGGACATAGGCCCCTTTTTCAATAGGGGCGTCCGTTGTCCAGTAAAGTCCTACCGGAATGCTCTTAGTGGTATTGATACGCGCACCGGCTGCGTAACTAATGGCAGCAAGCGACATTGCCGCAACACCGGCAATGGCTACCCCTGCATATATTTTTTTCAGGCTGATTTTCATATTGTCACGCCCTCCCCTTCCGGCTCCGCAACGATGCGCAGCTTGTCGCTGATTTTCGGGGCATCCACGCTTGCGCGAGCCTGAAAAACAGGGTCTTTGAAGTAGAGCGGTTGCTTGCCATAAACGGCGGGATACCCGGCAACGTAAATCACCATGTCACCGGCTTTTTCAATGTCACCGGCTGCATTCTTGGTAGGCCCCGGCATACGCAAACATTCATCAGGGGTGAGCAATGGGCGCTGTACTTCTTGAATGGTGCGAGAAACCTGCCCGAGCATGGCCGATGTGCGGCGGCCACTGGTAGTGATTTGCTCTTTAACAACGGTGGTTTGCCCGGTCAGGCGTGACAGGTGTTCCGCTGTTTCAATACGGTTCGGTGGGTAAGCATTTTGAACGTGGCAGTTAGACGTTATGGTTTCGTCTGGACCATAGCCAGTTTCACGGCTTTTGAGCTGGTTCAAATCTTGGCATATCAGGTAACACTTGATGCCATAACCGGCGACGAATGCCAGCGACTCTTGCAGGATTTCCAACTTACCCAGGCTTGGGAACTCGTCCAGCATCGCCAACAAGCGGTGCTTGTAGTGCGCAACTGGACGCCCTTTCTCAAACGACATTTCATCTGCCAGCAGGCGGATAATCATATTGGTGAGAACGCGAACCAAGGGGCGCAAACGGGCCTTGTCGTTCGGTTGAGTCACGATATACAGGCTCACCGGGTCATCGTGATTCATCAGGTCTTTGATACGGAACTCAGACTTGCTTACGTTGCGAGCAACTACCGGGTCACGGTACAAAGCCAGGTATGACTTGGCTGTTGAAAGAACGGAACCGCCTTCCTCTTCGGGGCGGTCCATCATGTCACGGGCAGCAGAGCCGACCGCTGGATGGTTTTGGCCGTCAACGTGGCCGTAAGTCGCCATTTCCATCCAAAGTTCGCCAGTGTCTCGCTCAGGATCGGCCAGCATGGCATCAACAACCGGCAAGGTTGCCGGGGTGCCTTCATTCTTTGATTTGTAGAGCGCGTGTAGAATGACGCCAACCAACAAGGCATAGGATGTTTTCTGCCAGTGCGAATCCATGCCTTTGCCATCAGGATCAACGATTAGCGTTGCGAGGTTCTGCACGTCCCCAACTTCGTATTCCGTGCCAATCCTGATTTCATCCAAGGGGTTCCAGCACACGCCGCCGTTACTTGATGCAGGCTCAAAGCGAAGCACCTTATTCTTGGCGTGCTTTTGCCGCCATCCGGCGGTCAAAGCCCATAGCTCACCTTTAAGGTCGGTAATAACGCTACTCTGAGGCCATGAAAGCAGGGTAGGAACAACCAGGCCGACACCTTTACCCGAACGGGTTGGGGCATACGTCAATACGTGCTCAGGCCCGTTGTGTCGCAGATAGAAAAAGTTGCCATCTTTATCTTCCCAGCCACCAACATAAACGCCGGTTGAAGTAGGGGCGTCTTTACCCGTTACTACTTCCAAGGCTGTGCGCTCACGCGGCAATAACCCCGCTGCCTGAATATCCTTTTTTTCAGCCCAACGGGCCGAACCATGCAGGTATTCACTGGCTTTAGAGCTGTTCGACGTGACTACCTTGGCAATGGCTACACCCAGCAAGCCAACGGTCGTGACAACCATTCCGATGCTACCGGACCGCATGAACTCGTCGGGATAGATGCTGTACCAGTCACTAGCCCAGCTCAGAATTGACCAGGGGGCATATACATGGTTGATATGACCGCCAAGGTTGTCCTGGTAATTAAATGTGTAAGCGAAAAACTGCGTTGCTGCTTGCAAGCCACCAAGTACGGATACCGCACCCAGGGCAGGCAATAGGCGTTGCTTCTTCGGTTTTCGGTCCCGCACTTGCGGGCCGACTGCGTTGTTTATTTTTGGCTTCATCTGCTCCTTCCTTTTGATCTCTTGAGCGAACCTTGCGGAGTGACTGTCACGGCTTCCCCGATACGAACACGCTTCATTCGTTGCGCCGTGGCTTTGTCGATTGGCAGCACTAAGACTTCATCCCCGCGATTTAATAGGGCCAGTGCCTGCCCCTGAACATTCCGAGTGCCGCCATAAGTAACCGCACCATCCTGGTTAGTATATCGTGAATGCTTCGGTATATCGAAACCTTTTAGGCGTTTTGCCTCCCGCTCGGCAATGTATTTATCTGCTGCGTTGGTCTGATCTGGCGTTATTCCTCCTGACCCAGAAACTCCCCATCGCAGTTGGTTATCTGGTTTGGCTCCTTGGTGCTCCAGCTCACCAGGTGCATTACCCGGCAAAAGCACTTCACCTCCTCGGGCGAAGCGAACCACACCGAGTGAGGACAGCGTTCGCAGACGGTTTTTTGCGAAGGACGGCGGTTCTCCTCCAATGCGCCCAACGTGGGGCTTGTTGAGGATAGGGCGGCCTCCATTTCCGGCGTCATTTCGACCGCCTGCTGTGGTGCTGCCGGTGCTGGTTGACTGTCCGCGTCCTCGCTGGCCGTCTCCGGCTCTGCCTGTTGTTGCTGCTCGACTGTCGGCGGTTCCTCGTCCTCTTCCGTTGTCGTCGGCAGGTCCCCGCTCAGCGCGGCCATTGCTGCGTCTATCAGCTCGTCCTCGCTCATTTCCTCTTCTGGCTTGCTCGTTTCGTCGGTCATTACTGTTCTCCTGTTGCAATAGCTGCTGCCTGCGGCGCTCTAGGCCCGCATCAGCAAAAGTGATTGGTAAGTTTGAAGTGGCGGCGGCAACGATCACCTGGGCTTTAAATTGAGGTGAACCAGTAACTGTGATCCGACTGCCATATCGTTCCATTGCCACGCGCAAGGCTTCGGTCACGGTGTCGCCGTTAGCTGCCTTGGAAACCTGTAATTTGTCGCCATCATCCCGAACGGCACTTTTGCCGGTGCGGAAAATGATGGTTCCTTTCTTGGTGATATTGTCCGTAACAGGGGCGTGACCAGGCTTTGAACCACCTTCCCCTTTGATAGTGTCGCCCTGTAGTCCCTTTGATTGCTCCCGCGCTCGTAGAGCCTCCAGAGCCTTCTTGTCACCATTAAGCACCTGCTGTTTCAGCCAATCCGCCCAAGCTCGACGCTTGTACTGGTCGTATAGCTCCTGTTTCTCGCGCTTGTAGTCCTTGTTAATCGACTGGATTTCATCTTTCAGGGCTTTATGGGCTTGCGCGTAAAGCAGTTTCTTAGAAATACGACTGCCACCCATGAGCTTGATGGCCGAACGGCGCAGACGGTTTGACCTTTTCGCGGCTTCTATCCGGCGATCCTTTCTACCCCTGGCGTTATTCCATTCAACTTTACGCGCAGCGGTCAGGTTCTTTTGTTCTTCCTGATACCTGGCGTACAACTCGGTTGTATTAACCTTGAAGTGAGTAGGGCGCTTGTCGTATCGGCGTTTTGCTTTTCGCTCTGCTTGCGCGGCTGTTTCTTCAAAAGCCCCAAGTCGCGCTTCCAGCTTTGGCTTGGATAAGTCACGGGCGACGGTACTGGCCTTAACTTGGGTTCCGTCCTCAGACTCAATAACAAATCCATTGGCTCGCTGGCGAATCTCCAGCCCGTTATCGCTCATAACCTGGTGCAGCTCTTCCCAGGTCTTAGCTGTCTTTATTTCTTCCAGGCATTCCCGCTTAATCCAGCTCACCAAACTTTCAATGCCAGCGTGCCGCTCCATGTCAGACGCCCGACCCTGAGAGACACTTTTGCGGCCCTGGTGATTGTCCTTCTGCAACCCATATTCATCTTCGAGCGCGTCACACAATCCGCCCAAGGTTCGATAATCCTGATAAGGCTCGTGCATCGTGTTTCTGGTTGGATGAATCTTGTTGATTGCGATATGAATATGGACGTTATCAGTGTCGTGATGTACAGCACTGACCCGTTGATGGTCCGCATAACCAAGCCCTGCACAAATCCGCTCTTCTACCGCTTTCAAAACGTCATCCTCGGGCTTTTCTCCAGCCGGGAAGCTGACTATTAGATGGTATGTTTTATCGCCCTTAGCGCGTGTGTTGCCCTGCTGCGTGGCAAGCACCTCACCAATTACGGCCTGCATGGTGTCAGCCTCGCAATTGGTCGCATTCACCAGACCAAGACGCTCGGTTTTGCTTTGCTCGTCAGTGATGTACTTCACTAATCCCGCGAAGTCGGATTTTTTCAGCGAGCGCATAGGGACGTGCTTTGCTATCAAAGGCCACCCCCTGGAGTTTTAGCCGCTAAAATCATGGCTCGGACCTCGGCATTACAACCTTGGTCATGACCTTGCCCATTTCCTCCTGCGTCGCTTCAATCTTGCTGAGCACAGCAAGGATTGTTGATTGGCCGAACTGAGCCGTTCGCACGTCATCCGTTAGCCAAAGCTTTAACAGTCCACCTAAGCGGCCAAGGTCGCCATTTATTCGGGCCAACTCTCGGACCTGCTCATAATCGACCACCCCTTTTATTTGATAGCCCTGCCCGACTTCACGCAGATAACGGGCAACACTCATGCCCGCCCGGGCAGCTTGCGCCTCGATTGTTTCTTTTTCGTCGTCAAAGACTGGCACCCGCAAATGATGTGATCGCTTTTTGCCAGGCTTCTTTTCCTCACTCATATATATGCACCTCTCTATCAACCGGCGGCAGCCGGTAGCCTCGCAGAGCAGGATTCCCCGTTGAGCGCCCCCGGCGCGAATAAGGGAGAGTGAAGATAGTTAATCGGCTCCGCCGATTAGCTAACTTCACCTATCCTGCCCGCCTTACGGCGTTGTTTACACCAAGGAAAGTGTACACCAGCCATTGTGTTTTACCATGTTTTTCGTTGAAAAATTGCGGATATATCGTAAAATGCGCTAAAGTAAAGGCATAACAGAAGAAACCCGCATGTTTCCTTGCACTAAAACGACGCTTTACGCGATAACATGCACAGGAATACACAGGTTTACTTTCACAGGTTGATAAATGGGAAAATTCACTGACGGGCTAGAAAAGTGGGTCCAGGAGCGCGATAAGCGGCAAAAAAAGAGACGGCAGGACGCATCTGCCGTCGAGTTTTTGGCCGTAAAAAAGGATGTGGCCGAGGCGATAGAGGCAGGGTATTCGCTCAAAACGATTTGGGAATACCTGAAAGAAGGCAAAAAGATACGGTCTACTTATGAGACATTCCGCCGCCACGTTAAACGCTTCATCAAGACCGCGCCGAAGGACCAACCAACTTTAGCCGCTAAAAATGAGGCCGACGCCAGCCCCGCGACCAACAAGCAGCCCGACGGCAAACGGGATGCGACACAAAAGGCGGATAAGAGCGAACCCGAAGAAAAGGAAAAGCCGCAATTGCCAGGCACTGGCGGCTTTAAGTTTGATGCTAAACCCAACAAAGAGGATTTAATCTAATGGCAAAAGTACATCTAGTTCTACAAGGAAAGGGCGGCGTTGGTAAATCCGTGATCGCTGCCCTTATTGCTCAATACAAAGCAAACAAGGGGCAAACGCCGGTTTGCGTGGATACCGACCCGGTTAACGCTACGTTTGAAGGCTATCAGTCACTGAACGTGAAACGCCTTAACATTCTTGAAGAGGACGAAATCAACACGCGAAACTTTGATGCCCTGGTTGAGCTGATCGCAACCAGTGAAGATGATGTGATTATAGACAACGGGGCCAGCTCTTTCGTCCCGCTGTCTCACTACCTAATCTCAAACGAGGTTCCTGCCCTGCTCCAAGACATGGGGCACGAAATGGTTGTTCACACCGTTATCGCTGGTAGCCAATCACTCCTTGATACTATCAACGGCTTTTCACAGCTTGTAAGCCAGTTTCCAGCCGAGTCACTTTTTGTTGTGTGGCTCAACCCCTATTGGGGGCCAATCGAACACCAAGGCAAGACGTTCGAGCAAATGAAAGCCTACACAAACAACAAGGCTCGCGTGACGGCCATCATTGATATGCCAAAACTGAAAGATGAAACCTATGGCCGAGACTTTGCAGAAATGCTTGAAAATCGCAAAACTTTTGCCGAGGCCCTGGAAGATAGTTCGCTTTCAATCATGACCCGGCAGCGCCTTAAAATCGTTCGCGGCCAAGTGTTCGGCCTACTGGATAACGCGGCGGTGCTGTAATGTCCGATAAGATCGAGGAAACCATTAAGGAAATCGCAGCCAAGCACGGCATAGCCGTGGGCCGCGATGACCCTATATTGATCCTGCAAACCATCAATGACCGACTAATGCAGGAAAGCACTGCCGCCCAGCAAGCCAACCTGGACGCCTTTAAAAGCGAACTGGAAGAAATTGCGCATCGGTGGGGGGATGATGCAAAAAACAAAGCTGAAAGGACGCTGAACGCCGCTCTGGCGGCCAGCAAAGAGGCAATGGCCGCAACCATCAAAGAAAACGCCAAGGCAACGGCAGCGGCAGCCAGGCAGCAAGTAGAAGAGGCGATAGCCCAGGAACTCAAGCCCTCGATCCGGGAAGCCCGCAGGGTGTCTTACATGAACTTGATTGCGGCAGGAATGGCCGTTTTCGCGGCGGGCCTTGCGTTATGGGCGTCATGGTAAAGGTGTTGCAGCAATACAAAGAAAAGCCCGGTCATGCCGGGCTTTGTTGTCTATTGAGGCGGTCGATTCAACCCAAGGGATAAGCCCCTGCTTTTCTCTTGGGTTTGCTTCTTCTCCTGCTCCTGTTTTTTCATTAACGCCTGGTGCTGTCGCTCGGCCTGCTTCATTGAATCCCAATCCGCAGCCAGCTCGGGGTTCTCTGCCCGCATCTTCCTGGTCGCCAACTCTTCAACACGCGGCGAATGCAACCCCATACCTTCCTTAATTTCCCGGACTGTCTCCAGGCGAGCATGAAGCGTCTGGAGCCTGCCTTGCTGTTGCGCCTGGGAAGCCTGCCAGGCTTTCCGGGTTCCAGGCATAGACAGAAAACCGGGGCGGTTTGATTGCGTTTGTTGCAATCGAGCTTGCTGCCGGTTGATCAAGTTTTCTAGCCGATCCTCGATGGTTTCAACCTGGTCATGTTTGGCCTGGACATACATGGCAAGGGTTTCTTGATAGCCCTGCTCAACGGACGCCCCTTCAATCATGGCCTGCTGTTCGACTTCCAACCCCTCAGCAGACGAAACTAGACTTTCTCCGGTTAGACCCGAACGCCCCGCGCTTTTTGAGCGCGGCGGCGCTTCAACTCGGTTCGCGCCCAATCGCTCGATGCCTTCATGTCTTGCCGCAGTGATTCTTTCTCTGATTGCGTCAACGGTCTTGGCTGATTTGAGGTGTCCAGCTTCACCTTGTGTGAGTTTGTCGGTTCCATAACCAAACGTCTCCTGCCAAAATTGATTCATACTCGGGCCGTGCTTATTTTCAATGGCTGCCAGCATGGAAGGCTTAACCGGCAGGTTAAGCGCCCCTTCATGCGCAGTCATCACCGAAGCAGCGACAACCTTGCCGCCTCGATTCTCCACATAGCCCCGCAAAGAGGCGACCGTTCCCCCCATTGTCAAAGTGTCGTCAACAACCAGGTACTTTTGACCCTGTTTAACGTCACCCTCGAATGTAGGATTGAACGCCAGGCGATGGTCTGCGCCAGTATCAGTTCGACCTACCTTGTCGCTCTGGATTATCCCCAGCTCAACATCAAGGCCCAACCGATCCGCAAGCGCCTCGGCCATTGCCAACGGTATTTTGTTGTTGCCAGCCGCCTCAACGGCCAGAACTGGCAACACCAGGGGCTTGCTGTCCCCCATTTGCTCCCTGATCTTCTCAACCGTTTCATCGGTGAGAAGCCTATCTACTAGCTCGATAGCAGCAGGCATGTCGCCAGACTTGGCTGCCTGGTACTCGGGTTCGTTTTTCAACGCTCCCAAGTCTCCATTCCTTATCACTTGAGGAAAGTCACCCCAAGGGGCACGCTCCCCGATTCCTAGCTTACTCAAAGGCACCTCCCGTTTTAGCCGCTAAAACTATCGGGAGCGTCCTCTGCTAAGTTTGACAGCCTGGGCGACTAATGCCTTGCCCTGGGCGTCGTAGCTAATGCTTTTTGCACTCCCAACATCAGGTACTATATCGAAATCTGACTTAGAGTGCATGACAAAGTTTTTGCCTATTTGCTGGTATATTTTATTGTTATCGGCATGAACAATCACGCCATCATGGCGCTGTGACTTATCGGCTTCCTTAGCCATGTAAAGGTTGTATATGCCGGGTTTCAACGCTCCGGCTTTATCAACCTTCTGATTAGCCCATGCGCCACCCTGGTCGGTTTGAACAATCCGCTGACCGTTCATAACCAAAAGGCGTTGCTTCATTTGCGGCGCTCCTTATGTATCTTCTTCTACTTACTGCTACAGGTTGCAAAGCACCCACCCATAAAAAAGCCGACCTCGGCAACCAAACGAGGCCGGCTTACGTTCTGGCCGGGAAAATCTGTCAAGGACGCCTTTAATAGTACGGTAAAAAACCCGATTTATCAGGTTATTTCTGCGAACCGTCGCCTTTCTCCCCGCGTGAAAGCGCAATTTCCAGCCCTTCAACACGTCCGCGCAGGACCGCCGCTTCCTCTCTGGCCGTCGCTGCCGACGCCAGGGCAGAATCGCGCTCCGCACCTGCTTTCTCGACTTCACCTGTCAATACAGCAAGTTTTTCCTCGGCTTGCGCCTGTTTGGACTCCAGGGAAGAGTTGACGGCAGCCAGTCGCTCAGCCTCGGCCTGTGCGGCTGCTTTGGCCTCCTGGGCACTCTCCAGCGCCTGACTGTGCTGCGCTCGCAACGCCTCGACTTGCTCCTGGTACTCTTTAGCCGCTTGCTTCGCATCGGCTTGAGATTGTGCCAACTCTGTCTTGTGATCCTTGGCCGCCTGCTTTGCATCAGCCTGGGCTTGTGCCAGCTCGGCTTTATGGGTGTCGGCTGCTTTCGCTGCGGCCTCCTGGACACGCTCCAGCGCCTGACGGTTCTTGTCTGCCTCCTGGTGCGCCCGATCCAGTTCGGAACGCAAGTCATTGGCTCGCCGCTCCATTTCACCACTACGGGCCTCGGCGGTAGTGGCTCGCTCGGTGGCCGTGGTCAGCCTGCCTTTCAAGTCGTCCACTTCTGCCCGCAACTCCTGGGCCACGCCCTCCAGGCTCGCAACCTGATTGCGCGAGTCGTCCAGGTCTGCCGATAGCTGATCTGCCAGTTCGACAGCCTCAAGTCTGGAAGCCTCCATTTCCAACCGGGCCGCCTCCAAGCCTTCGCGCTCACTAGCAAGGCGACCGTTCGCCAGCTCCAGGGCGACGCCCCAAATCTCGGCCCCAACCTCCGACAGCTTATCCATAACACCAGGCGGGGGCGGCTCTTGAATCGGCGTAGCGTCGGCAGCCTTGGCCGCTCGCCATTCCTTCATTGCTTCACTGATCGTGGTGTAACTGCCGCCGTCTAGGGCCTTGCGTACCGCTGCAAGGGTAGGGTTTTGACCGGCTGCGTCCAGCTCGTCGGCCACCTGGAAAATCTGCTCTTTGCTGATTGCCATAATGTTCGCCCTCTGTAGTATGTTGTATTGTGTATAATACTACAACATACTACAAAACTAAGCAAGAATACATTTCGTGCAGGTAAAAAAAAGCCCCGCAAAAGCGGGGCAGGGTGGGTGTGGTTCATGGCCGTGTCACGCTGTCACGCGGCAGCTTCGGCCCTCTGCAAGTGATCGAGGACGTGCGCCAGGTCGGCCATTGTCATCAAGGGAAGGGTAAATGATTTCTTTTGCTCCAGGGCGGCGCGAATCCGGCCTGCAATCATGATACAATCGTTGCTACTCATCGCTAGTACCTCTCAACTGGTTAGCGTGGGTTATGGCCCTGGATACGGTTGCCGCCGTGCCCAGGGCTTTCTTTTTGGGGTTAAGCTCCGTCCATCAAGGCCATCAGCTCAACCGTTCCAAGGTCCGCTTCAAACTCGTGGCCGTCGTCCTCGTATTTGATCCAGGCCCAGCCCTCAGCAGTAGGACGACGATTAAGCATCAGTCGGCCCATGCGCTCGTCATGCTTGACCATGATAATCGCTTTTTTCAGCTTGTCCGGGTCTTGCTCCTTCGGTTCCTTCTTCGGCGGGGTTTCGTCCTCTTCCTCTTCCTGGTCGTCGCCTTCGGCATCAGTCTGGCCGGTGAAAGCATCCACGGTGTTCGGGTCGCGTTCCTCGTCCTCATGCTTGCGCTTGTCGTCCAGGTACTCACGCAGCAGCTTCACCGATCCGCGTGTTATCTCCTGCTCGTCGTCGGCCAGCCAGGCGACAACCTCGTCCGGGTTCTTCTTGTACGCCTTAACCAGCTCGTTAATCACGGTCACGTCATTAACGCGGCCAGTGTTGAATGCCTCAGCAATCGGTTCCGGCAGGTCCAGCAAGGTAACGTGCTGGCTCACGAACGCAGCGGATTTGCCGATAGCTGCCGCAATATCTCCCTTCTTAACGTCCTTAGCCAGTTCGCGGCCAATGTAGTCGGCAATCTCGCGGGCCGTCAGCTCATTGCGTTGCAGGTTTTCAATCACCTGGTCCGCTTCGTTGTAATCGTTGTCGATAAACGCCGGGATAGTTTCCTTCTCAGCGATACGGCTACCACGGAAGCGGCGAGCGCCGTGGTTGATGATGAAGCGGCCCGGTTCGTCCTGGTTCTCGCGCACTGAAATAGGCGTTTTAACGCCTCGATGGCGAATGGTAGCGGCCAGCTCTTCCAGGCTCGATTTTGAAAAGCCAGGGTTGTCCTCGGTACGTGGCTGGTTTGGATCTTCATCTATCAGGTCCAAGGCCAGTTCCAAGGGGCCAGCGCCGCCGCCGTTGGTGTTTTCGGGGTCGTTCAGAAGCCCGGACAGGTCGCCAATACCCTCCAGACCCAGCCCCTCCATTTTCTGTTCTTTTTGCGCGCTCATGCGGTGATCTCCATTTTTGTAAACACAAGGTCAGCCAGGGCGCGAACTTCTTTCGCGGCTTTTCTGGCAGCCGTTTTTTTGATTTTCCAGACCGGCACCCCGGAAGCGAGTGCGTCCGCTATGCTGCTACGCAGGCCGATTGTGGTAGGAAGCATAAGTTGCGGGAATGCCTGCTGGAGCTGTTCCAGGTGGCGACCGTGGCGGGGGTTTCGTCCGTCCACCTTACTCGGCACCATGCCCAAAAATTGCAGCTTAGGGTTAGCCTTGCGCACGTTCGTAATGGCCGCATTCATTTTCTTGATGCCTTGAATTGAATAGGCTTCCAGCTCAATAGGGGACAGGACATAATCCGCAGCAATCAGCGCGGCGGCCATACTCACACCAAGGGAAGGGGCCGTGTCGATCAAGCACACGTCAAAGCCTTGTTCTGCAAGGCTCGCAATACCTGCTCTGAAATGTTCACCAGCGCGACCAAGGGACATGGTTTCCATGTTTGCCAAGGCGGCGTCAGACTCAATAAGAGCCATGCCAGGCGCGTCCCCGCCGTTCACAACGTCGAACGGGCCGCCATTGAAAAAGTTGCTTGCTACAACGCCCGTGCGGAACTCCTGAAGCGTGTAAGAGGCGTTACCCTGGGTATCCAAGTCGATCACGGCCACCTTTTTGCCGCGTTCATAGAAATCAAACGCCAGATGCACCAAGGTTGATGTTTTGCCGACGCCGCCTTTTTGGTTTGCCGTGACCAGTGTTTTCATTACGTGTCCCTTTTCTTCTTGGCGTCCTCCGCCCATTTCTTGACGATGAACGCTTGATGTTCCGGCAATATTGCCGTGACTCGCTCGTACCCCTCCGGCGTCAGCGCCTTGTGAGCGTCCCAAATTCTCTTGACGGCCTGATTGACCGCCCCTTTTGTCACTCCCAATAACGCTACGAACTCGGCTTGAGTTTTCCCCTCCACCAAGACGCCATGCGCTATTTCGAGCGTTTGTTGTCCTACTCCCAAACCCTTGATTGCAGCTTGAAATTGGGACTCCGTTAGTTGTTTCTTCATGGATTGCACCCATACCAACTCCACACCCTAGTTATTGACTGAATGACGGTGACAGCCGCCGAATACATAAAAAGTATAGCTATACTTTAAGATCAGGTCAACACTTTAGCGGCTAAAATTAAACGCCTTTGGGTTTGAATACCGACACAAAATAAGTGAGGACAGTCAGCACGGCAAAATGAGCCAGGAACGTCCACCCTGCATGTACCGTTGGATCATCCCAGTAGTACACGGCACGGACACCCTGAAAGAAAACGTCGATAGAGATAACCCATTTAAGCAACGGCCACACCAGAACAACGCCTATCCATACCCAACGCAAAATAGCCGCCAGAAATCCCCCGCCTTTCTTCGGGTTGCTCTGCGGCTTGCTAGGCTGTTGCTTGGCCTGTGCTTTTGGTTGCGGGTCCGGCGGCCCTGAATCAGTAGGGCCAGCTTTCGGAAACTTGATAATATTTGACTTTGACATATTCTTGACCCTCCACGCCTTCCGTGCTCCAATTATCTATTGCTCTGCAAATAGGGCCACACCCTAGAGAGCATTGGTTTCGGTGTGACAGCGCCGGGCCAAGCGCCCCGGTCTAACCGGGGCGTATCCTTTCTAAAAGTCAGCCCGGTGTTTTGCCTGTTCTACGGCCTCAATCGACCATTTCCCTTTGGCGTCACCTTCCAGTTTAAGACTGGCAAAATAAGCCTCTTCACGCAGTTTTGACGCCCGCTGCTCCAGCTCCTGAGCTTCTGCCATCTTGTCCGCAATGGAGTCACGGCGAGCGGTGAAGTCAGTCGCGGCTACGTTCGGCAGCGCATCGACCCAAGACATGATTTTGCTAGTAGTCATCGGTATTCCTCGGTTATTGACCTGGGCAGTATGCCCGGCCTTCACTTAATATATTAGGGCAAATTGCCCTACCTTGTCAAGCGGAAAATTCCGATTTATCGAAACATTTTAGCGGCTAAAATCACAATTCCAAGCATTTCCTTCCTGGCGTTCAACTCTCTTCCCAAATTTTTCCCAGCCCGGCCATGTCACAAAGCAATGCCCACGCGGCATAAGGAATGTGCGTTTCCTCGCCAATCCAGCGGCGCACCGTTCTGTCTCCCTTCTGCCCAAGCCCGACTTTTCTGGCCGCTCCGCCGCCTGTCAATTCAGCCAACCGCAACACTTCGCGGATTTCCTCGCCTGTCGGGCGCTCCCACTTTTCAGCAGGGCGCAGGCATTCAAGTCTAATATTCGGGTCACTCATTGTTTGTTTCTCCTGTGTCTATTACGGGGCGCAATTGATCAAAGCTGTAGATCGTATGCACCGATTTAGGGTTGAACTGAACAACGCGCCGCCCGTTCCGATTAATGCGGTACTTTGTCGGCTCGTCGTCGTGCGCCCATACCTGGGAGGTGTGAGGGGACAATTTCGTGATAATAACGAACTTGCCTATATCCTTTTCAAATACAGGATGATGGACGCTAACAATCTGGCATCGCTGCCCAGGTTTAAATCGTCTAGTTTCTTCCCTGGCGTTCATTTTCGCGGCTTTAGCCGCTCTTGGTTTTGCGGCCTCCGGCTCTATTTCCGGCAGCTCCTTTGTTGGCTTGGCCGCTTCGATCTTTGCTTGTGCTTCCTTGGCCCATTTCCGCGCAATAAATGCCTTCTGTGGAGGCAGCACAACGTCCACAAGAGCGTGACCAGGGGGTACGTCAAGGGTTGCTGGAGAACGTCGCGCAGGCGGCTCCAGGGAAGCCAGAACGGCGGGGAAGGGGGATCGAGCAAGCCGGTCCCTATCTTCCACTCCAATCTCTGGCCGTTTGTCCTTGAGGTAATCAGCCAGTATGGCTTTTGCAGCCTCTTCCACTGTCGAGCCAAACCGCAGGCCGTCGAAGTGGGACCGATACCCTGTCTCTGATATAAACCAGGCGTCCAGGTCTACCGCATGAAAAGAAAAATGAGCGGTTCCCTGGCTGCCAAGGCTGCCAAACTCGACCAAGACACGCATACCATCGACAACAGAAACAAACGCCCCTTTTTGACCCCATTTAGGAACCGCCCCGGTATCAGCCTGGCAATGTCTTTCAACCACGTTACCAGGTGAATCAGAATCCGCGTTGCATCCAAAGAAGGTGCCGCCGT
Source organism: Nitratireductor sp. GZWM139 (assembly GCF_030068685.1). Taxonomy (NCBI): domain Bacteria; kingdom Pseudomonadati; phylum Pseudomonadota; class Alphaproteobacteria; order Hyphomicrobiales; family Phyllobacteriaceae; genus Nitratireductor; species Nitratireductor sp. GZWM139. The sequence goes on from NZ_JAMQML010000023.1 coordinate 41,416, forward strand.
TCATTTTCCAGATAACCGCCTCATACCGGGCCATTGCCCCGGCAGCCCTTTCTGCATCATTGACCAATACAGCAGCGTGCAGGTCATTCACGGCCCCTGCTGCCAAGTCCAGCAACGCGGTTTGTTCGTCGGGCATCAAGGCGGCCAGCTTCGCCGCTTGCTCGTCTCGCTCGTCTCTCTTATTCATCATCGCCACACGATGGCCCCAGCTTACGCCGGGGCCTCTCCTATCAGTCGATAGCGCCAAGGATCGCAGCGGCTTCCGCGTGATCAAGGGCGTACTCTCTCAGGAAGTGATAGCGGTCAATCAGGGCGTCACCCTCGGCGGTGCCCTGGGCTTCGGCTGCAAGGTGTCCAAATGCGAACAACGTGGCTACGACCCCCGCCGCGTCAGCCGACATAGAGCCAGAAAACCAGTTACCTGAAACCTCCAGGTGCATTTCGGTATCAATCGCAGGGGCCATGTAATAGCCGCCGTTCGATAGGGTATAAAAGTGCCAGAACGCGCCTTTGTAATCCTGGGAAAGATTACCCATATAACCCAACACCAGGGCTTCGCCGCGCATCATGCGGGCTTCACCAAATGCAGCAGGGTAAAACCCCATGCGGTTATCTTCTGCGACCAGGGAAGCAGTAACAGGGGTGTAATCGGTTGTATCAGTCATCGGAAATTCTCCGGTTATTGACCTGGGCGGTGTGCCCGGCCTTCGATATGTATAATAGGGCATTTTGCCCTAATTAGTCAATAGGCAAGCATAAAAAAACCCGGTTAAACCGGGCTTTTTTTTAGTGAACACAAAGGGTTAGTGTCGGCTTCTTCGGTTCGGGCTGCTCCAGCTCCTGAATCCGTTTCGCGGCTTGCTCTAGGCGTTTGTGAGCCGCTTCCAAGCTCTTCCCGTGCTCTTCTCGGTCGGCAGGCTTCGCCCGTTTGCACTCCAGGGCTTCGACAAGCCCAATAACGCGCTCGACACGCTCAACCCAATAGCGAAGCTCCTGGGCACCAACGCAGGCGTGATAATCCACGTTTGCCATGCGGTACAGGTGATCAACTGAGTTGCGAAATTCTTTAACTGATACGTTCATCGGAAATTCTCCGGTTATTGACCTTGGCGACTTGCCCGGCCTTCTGTTTATAATAATAGGGC
>NZ_JAMQML010000010.1:0-186818 GCF_030068685.1 Nitratireductor sp. GZWM139
CAGCCAAAACAGATGTCCCATCCAAGCCTCCAAATCACTGATTTGGCGAATTGAATCTGATTTGCTGCGTCAAATCAATGCTATCAACGGGTTTTGACCCTAATCGCTCTCCGGCTTGCCGATCCAGAGTTCGAACTCGTCCAGCTGAGCGAATGTGGCGGGGCGCAGCTTGCCCCATTTGGAGGCGTCAGAGACGAGGAAACGCTTTTGGGAGCGCGCCATGGCGGCGCGCTTCACGGCCACTTCGTGGANTCGCTCTCCGGCTTGCCGATCCAGAGTTCGAACTCGTCCAGCTGAGCGAATGTGGCGGGGCGCAGCTTGCCCCATTTGGAGGCGTCAGAGACGAGGAAACGCTTTTGGGAGCGCGCCATGGCGGCGCGCTTCACGGCCACTTCGTGGAAGTGAAAACAGGTCACGCCTTCGTTTTCATGAATGCCGGCGGCGGAAAAGAAGCCTTTGGTGATGTTGATCTCCTGAAGCATCTTGAGCGCCGTGTCGGAGCTGAAACTGCCGCTTTCCGGGTGATAGAGACCGGCGAGCAGAACCAGTTTCACCCCATTCAGCCGTGACACGATCTCGGCGATGTTCAGAGCCTGCGTGACGACGGTGATGTTTGCATTCTGGGGCACGTTGGCCGCCAGATGCTGAAGCGTGGAGCCGCAGTCGACGAAGATGGTGTCTTCGGGTGCGACCATGGCGACCGCCTGTCGCGCAACGAGGGTCTTGGCCTGTGTGTTGGTGCCCTGCGCGTGGGAGAGCGAATAGCGCTCGCCCTTTTCGCTGGCGGACATGATGTAGCCGCCCAGGCACAGAATGCCGTTTTCGCCGTCACCCAGGTCGCGGCGAATGGTTATCTCGGATGTGTTCAGCTTCTGCGCCGCTTCGGCGATGTGCAGAATGGCGCCTGACGCGCAGAGCTTCCTGAGTGCCTCAATCCGCGCTGCCCGCCCTGATGGTCTCGCCACATGATTCTCCAAGCCTTTGAGGTTTCAACAATACTTCATGGCGCAAGCCGTTGTCCGCAAGTGTGATGAATGCATTTGCAAAGGGTTGCAGGTTTTGATTGGATATGATCATATTGAATGGAATTGATCAATATTAGCGCATAATATTGAGTTAATTCAATCATATGCGTTCCCGCCACGCTGTCTCGTTCAGGGTTTCGGCGGAACCGAGGAGGAGGAAAACCAATGAAATCTCTGCTGACCGCAGCTTCTTTAGCGCTCTCTTTGCTGGGGACATCCGCGCTGGCCGACCAGATTGTGGATACGTCGAACCTCAATGAGGAGCTGATCGCAACGAAGGACGACAAGAAATACACCATCGCCACGGTCGTGAAGGTTGACGGCATCGCCTGGTTCGACCGCATGCGTGACGGTGTCGAGCAGTTCAAGGGCGATACGGACCATGACGTCTGGATGGTCGGCCCGAGCCAGGCTGACGCAGCCGCGCAGGTGCAGCTCATCGAGAACCTGATCGCACAGGGCGTCGACGCCATCACCGTTGTGCCGTTCTCCGTTGAGGCGGTGGAGCCGGTGCTGAAGAAGGCGCGCGACCGCGGCATTGTGGTGATCTCGCACGAGGCGTCCAACCTGCAGAACACCGATTACGACCTCGAAGCCTTCGACAACCTCGCCTATGGCGCCAACCTGATGAAAGAGCTTGGCAAGTATACGGGCGGGAAGGGCAAATACGTCACGACCGTCGGCTCGCTGACTTCCAAGAGCCAGATGGAATGGGTCGACGGCGCTGTTGCCTACCAGAAAGAGCATTTCCCGGACATGGAAATGGTCGGCGACCGTCTCGAGACCTATGACGATGCGGCCACCGACTACACCAAGCTGAAAGAGGCAATGACCACCTATCCCGACATCACGGGCATTCTCGGCGCGCCGATGCCGACGTCTGCCGGTGCGGGGCGCCTGATCGCCGAAGGCGGTCTCAAGGACAAGGTGTTCTTTGCCGGTACGGGCCTGCCTTCGGTGGCTGGCGAGTATCTCGGCAATGGTGACATCCAGTACATCCAGTTCTGGGATCCGGCCGTGGCCGGCTACGCCATGAACATGCTGGCCGTTGCTGCCCTTGAGGGCAAGGGCGACCAGATCAAGTCGGGTCTGAACCTCGGTCTGACGGGCTACGAGTCCCTCACGACGCCGGATGAGGCGAACCCGAACCTGCTTTATGGCGCAGGCTGGGTCGGCGTTACGGCTGAAAACATGGACAAGTACGACTTCTGATTTCGTACGAAACTGACGCCCGGTTCCGGGCGTCAGTTTTCAACCGTGCCGGAGCCCGGGTTCTGACCCCGGGCGACCATTTCAGCCTGCCGGGAAAATCATGTCCGAATATCTGATCGAGCTGAAGAACATCAGCAAGCGCTTCGGTGGCGTACGCGCACTGGACGGCGTCTCCATTTGCATCCGTCCCGGCGAAATCCACTGCCTTGCCGGCGAGAACGGCTCCGGCAAATCCACCGTCATCAAGGTGATGTCGGGAATCTACACACCCGAAGAGGGTGGAATCCTGATCGATGGCACACCAGTCTCGCGGCTTGACCCGATCATGGCCGTGCAGAAGGGGGTGCAGGTCATCTATCAGGACTTTTCCCTGTTCGGGAATCTGACCGTTGCCGAGAACCTCGCGCTCAACACCTATCTTCTGGAGGGGCGTTCCAGAATGGACTGGCCCCGCGCCCGCGAGATGGCGCGCGAGGTTCTGGCCCGCCTCGATGTCGAGATCGATATCGACGCCGAAGTCGAGACGTTGCCGACTTCGGGAAAGCAGATCGTCGCGATTGCGCGCGCGCTTCTTGCCCGCGCCCGGCTGATCGTCATGGACGAGCCGACCACGGCGCTCACCGGCCATGAGGTCGATGCGCTGTTCGGCATCGTTCGCGATCTCCAGAAACAGGGTATCGCGGTCCTCTTCGTCAGTCACAAGATGCGCGAGATGCTGGAAATCTCGGAACGCCTGACCGTGTTCCGGAATGGCAAAAAGGTTGCCGAAGGCGCGATGAGCGAATTCGACGAACCGGCCATCACCCGCGCCATGACGGGCCTTGAACTGGACGACGAGCCCTATGAGCCCGAAATCCCCGCCGGCGCGGCGCCCGCGCTGGAGGTTGAGGGGCTCACTGTTTCCGGAAGCGTCGATGATGTGAGCCTGACGCTGCGGCCAGGAGAGATTGTCGGCATTTCCGGCCTGATCGGTTCCGGCCGAACCGAACTGGCGCGGGCGCTGTTTGGAATGGAAAACGCCAGTGCCAGACGGTTTCGCGTTGCGGGAAAGGATGTTCTTCCCCGTTCTGTGCAGGAGGCGATCAGCCTCGGCATCGCCTATGTGCCGGAGGACCGGCTGAGCGAGGGCCTTTTCCTGACGCAATCCATCGAGCGCAACATGGTTGTGAGCATTCTGGACCGTCTGCGGCGTGGCCTCTTTCTCGACCGTGATGCGATGCGCGGGAAGACGGAAGAGATGTTCGCGGCCATGCAGATTGCGGCCCCGTCGCCTGAAACGGCGGTGGGCAATCTGTCCGGCGGCAATGCGCAGCGCGTCATGCTGGGGCGCTGGCTCCTGACCGGCGCGAAGGTGCTGATCCTCAACGGTCCGACGGTGGGCGTCGACGTCGGCTCCAAGGCCAAGATCCACCACATCATTCGCGATCTGGCGCGCGAGGAAGGCGTTGCCGTCCTGATGATTTCGGATGACGTGCCGGAGCTGACCGGCAACTGCAATCGCATTCATGTCATGCATGAGGGGCGTTTTGTCGGCGCATTCTCTGGCGCGGAGATGACCGAAGACGCCATCAACGACAGCCTCAAGGCACTCAAGTAAGGCGGTATGATGAAAAGGTTCCAATCCACGGAGGCCGTGATTGCCCTCGTCCTGCTGGCGGTGATGGTGCTGATCGGCCTGATCAATCCGGCTTTCTGGGGCGTCGCCAATCTGTTCAGCCTGGCGAAGGCCAATGTGGTCATCGGCATCATGGCGCTCGGCGTGCTGCTGATCATGATATCCGGCGGCATCGACGTTTCGTTCCCGGCGATTTCGGCGGCGGCCCTCTACATCACGGTGCGCACCATGGTCGCGCTCGATTATGACGGCGTCCTGCTGCCATTCATCGCTGCGTCGGTGATCGGTGTGCTGCTCGGCGCGTTCAACGCCTTCATCATCGACCGGTTCAAGATGATCCCGCTGATCGTCACGCTGGGCACCGCCTCCATCATTCGCGGGCTGGTGCTGGGCCTGCTCGGCACCTCCATCGTGAACATCAACAAGATGCCCGATGCGCTGATCGAATTCGGCAAGCAGGATCTGACGACCGTCACCGCGCAGAACGGGGCGACGGTCGGGCTGACGGCAATGATACTGGTCTATCTGGCGATTGCGCTGGTGATCCACATCATCCTTCGCCACACCATGACCGGCCGTTCTGTCTACGCCTATGGCGGTGATCCGGAATCGGCGCGGCGCGCCGGCGTCAACACGCGGCGCACCATCTTCTTCGTCTATTGCACGGCGGGCCTTCTGGCGGGCTTTGCGGGGCTTCTGCACAGTTCGATGATCTGGCAGGCCAACCCGCGCGACTTCATGGGGCTGGAGCTTGATGTGATTGCGGCCGTCGTGCTTGGCGGCGCGTCGATCTTCGGCGGGCGCGGTTCCGTGCTCGGCACGATGATCGGCGTGTTCACGCTCGTCATGGTCAAGAACTCGCTGATCCTGATGAAGGTGGACACCACCTGGCAGCGTGTCGTCGTCGGCATGATCATCATCGCAGCGACCGCCATCACCGCATGGCGCGACCGGAAGAAACTGGCTTGAGGGGAGACGATATGACTGCCAAAGCCGAAGAGAAGAGCCTGGTTCAACGGCTCCTTGGGAATGACGCTTCCATCGCGCAGCTGGCCATCATCACCGTGGTGATCTTTGTGCTGATGGCCGGGCTCAACCCGGACAAGTTCCTGCGCTACTACAATTTCGAGTCCATCACCTACATCATGCCCGAGCTGGGCATTCTGTGCATTGCCATGATGGTGGCCATGCTGACGGGCGGCATCGATCTGTCCATCGTCGCTATCGCCAATATGGCTGCGATCACGGCGGGGGTCTATTTCCGCCATCCCGTTGTCGCCGAGGCGCTTGCGGCGGGCGGCGTCGGTCTTGTGCTCCACACGGCGATGGGCGTGATCATCGCGCTTCTGGTGGGGCTCGCGGCGGGGCTGGTCAATGGCGTCCTGATCGCGCGACTGCGCATCATTCCCATTCTGGCGACGCTCGGCACCGGGCAGGTGTTTGCGGGCCTCGCGCTCGTTCTGACCGGCGGTCCGGCCATTGTCGGCTTCCCGCAGACCTGGAACTGGATCGGCACCGGCAAACTGCTTGGTGTGGCGACGCCGTTCTGGATCCTGATCGTCGTGGCGTCCGTGGTGGCCATTCTCTTGCGCCGCACGCATCTGGGCGTGAACCTGATGCTGATCGGCACCAATGCGCGCGCCGCCGTTTTTGCGGGCATCCGCAGCTCCCGCATGATCCTCTACAGCTACGCGTTGACCGGGCTCATGGCGGCGATTGCGGGCATTCTGCTCTCGGGCCGCACCAACTCGGCCAAGGCGGATTTCGGTGCGTCTTATCTGTTGCAGGCCGTTCTCATCGCTGTGCTTGGCGGCACGAACCCAGCCGGCGGCAAGGGGCGTGTTCTCGGGGTGCTTCTGGCGCTGGTGGCGCTCATGTTCCTCTCGTCCGGCATGCAGATGATGCGCGCCTCCAACTTCCTGATCGATGCGATGTGGGGCGGCTTCCTGGTTCTGGTGATTGCAATCAACTATCTGAGGTCGTCGAAATGAGCGCTCGTGACAGCGATACCGTCTTCAACCTTTCGCCCGAAATGTTCCCTGCACGCGGCGACCTTGTGCTGGCCACGGGCGACGGGTTCACTGTAACGGCGTTCCGCTATCCTTCGTCCGTCGAGGGGCTGCGGATCGAGAACCGGCGCGGGCAGGTTACGGTTCTGCCCTATCTGGGGCAGATGATCTGGGATGCCGTGTTCGACGGGCGCAGGCTCACCATGGGGAATGTGTTTCCCCATCCGCGCAAGGGCGCGTCGATCATCGAGACCTATGGCGCTTTCGCCTACCACGCAGGCGTTCTGCGCAATGGCGCACCCGGCCCGGAAGACGATCATCCCCTACATGGCGAAATGCCGGTCGCCGGCATGGACAGCGCGCATCTGCGCTTCGGGTGCGATGATGCAGGCGCATTTGTCGAGCTGTGCAGCGAGACCGAATATGTGATGGGCTTCGGGCCGCATTACATCGCAAGGCCGCGGGTTCGGCTGCGCGCGGACAGCGGGCTGATCGAGGTCGAGATGGCGGTTGAGAACCTGTCGGCGCATCCGATGGAGCTCATGTACATGCTGCACGCGAATTTCGATTTCGTGGCGGGCGCGCAGATCCATCAACCGGCGGCGTTTTCACCGGAAGGCACGGTCGTTCGCAGGACCATCCCCGGTCATGTGACGCCCTCGCAGGCGTTTCTGGATCTTCTGGATGACCTTTCGGGAAACCCCGCGCGCATGCAGACGCTGGACGAGCCGGCGCTCTACAGCCCGGAGCAGGTGTTTTACGTGCGCGGGCTTGGAACGAATGCCGAAGGCAGAACCCGGCTGGTGATGGCGCTTCCCGAGGGTGACGCCTGTTCCGTCAGCTACCGCCCGGAAGATCTGCCGCACTGTGTGCGCTGGATCCTGAACGATGGCGATGCGCAGGTCGCAGCCTTTGCGCTGCCCTCCACCTGCGAGCCGGAAGGCTACACCGCCGAGAAAGCCAAGGGGCATGTGCGCATTCTGCCGCCGGGTGAGACCGCGCGTTTCCCCGTGACGCTTGGATATCTGAGTGCGCAGGAAGCGCCCGCCGCAATTGCCGAAGTCAACCAGATGAGCAAGGACTGAGCCATGACGTCAAACAGCAGAACCGGTCGCATTGCCGTTGTCGGCTCCAACATGGTCGATCTGATCACCTATGTCTCCCGCATGCCGGCGCCGGGCGAAACGCTGGAAGCGCCAAGCTTTGAGAGCGGGTGCGGGGGCAAGGGTGCAAACCAGGCCGTTGCGGCTGCGAAGCTCGGTTCGCAGGTGAGCATGGTCTCAAGGGTTGGCGATGATCTGTTCGGCGACAACACGCTCCGGAATTTCTCCGATCACGGGATCGATATCCGTCATGTCGCCAAGGTCGCCGGAAAGTCATCCGGCGTTGCCCCCATTTTTGTCGATGAAAGCGGTGAGAACTCCATTCTCATCGTGAAGGGTGCGAATGAAGACCTGCTCCCGGCCGACGTCGATGCCGCAGAAGATGTGCTGCGCGATGCGGACCTCATTCTGATGCAGCTGGAGATCCCGCTGGAGACGATCTACCACACGGTTCGCCGCGCGGCGGAATGGGGCGTGCCGACCATCCTGAACCCGGCGCCCGCGACTTCGGCGCTGAGTGTTTCTGACCTCAAGAGCCTGAGCTTCCTCGTTCCAAACGAAAGCGAGCTTGCGCTTCTTTCAGGCATGCCCACGGACACGGAGGAAGAGATCATGGCGGCCGCGCGCAGCCTGATAGAGAAGGGCATTGGCACCGTCATCGTGACACTCGGCTCGCGTGGCGCGCGCCTTGTGACAGCGGACCGTTTCACGACCATCGAGCCTGTGAGCGTCACCCCGGTGGACACGACTGGCGCGGGCGACGCCTTTATCGGCTCTTTCGCGCATTTCTTTGCAGCAACGGGCGAGACCGAGACGGCGCTCAACCGCGCGGCCCGCTATGCAGCCTATTCCGTGGGCCGGCGCGGGACACAGAAGTCCTATGCATCGGCCGACGATTTCGACGCGTTCTGCGAAGCGCTTCCACAATAGTGCCTCTTGCGCAGTCGGGCAGATGACTGCCCGGCCGGCTCAGCCCTCCGGGCGGCTCACGATCCACACGGCGATGGCGGCCATCGCCACGGCGAGGGCGATCGCGAGGGGCAGGCCCGGCTGATAGGCAAAGAGGGAAATGACGTAGCCGCAGCTGATGCCGGTGACTGCGAAGAGCTTCGCGCGGCGCGGGACGATGCCGTGATCGCGCCAGCCGCGCAGAACCGGACCGTAGCTCGGATGTTCCATAAGCCTGCGCTCAAGCCTCGGCGATGAGCGCGCGAAGAACCATGCGGCGAGGATCAGGAAGATCGTGGTCGGCATGACGGGAAGAAACGCGCCGATCACGGCGAGCAATAGCATCACCAGCCCCAGAAGGAGCAATATTGCACGCTTTGCATTCTCGAATGCGGGCGCAATTCTCAATGACCGATCTCCGTCGACAGGCAGATCCGCAGACCTTTCCACCTCCATTCCGATACACCGAAAACTGCGGAAATCCTATGACCGCAGCAGTGCGCTTCATTGAAGCATGTTCGTGGTGATGGGGGCGCGTTGACCGGATTCACAAGGGGGTCATGGTCGCACGAATCCGCTTTCACGATCTCCAGGCAGGCTGCCGGATCGAGAGTTTCAACGAACCGAAGCAAGGAGAATTTTCCGTTTTATTACAATCCATTAGGAGGCGTCAGCATGACATTTTCAGACTGTATTTGCATTAAAAACAAAACTGTATATAGTTTGCCGCGAGCATTGGGAGGATGTTGCAAATGACGTCTAAGGGAGAGAAGGCGACCAGCCGGCGCAAAAGGCCCGGCACGATGGTTGGTTTGATCCACGACCATCTGCGCTCGCTCATCATTGAATTTCAGTTGCGGCCCGGTGATCGTATCAACGAGGTTGAGCTGACCGAGCGGCTGAAAGTCAGCCGCACGCCGCTGCGCGAAGCGATCAATCGCCTGCTCGCCGAGCAGCTTGTCGAGTTCCGTCCCAATCAGGGCTTTTACATCCGCCGCGTCGACGTCAACGAGATCGTCAATCTCTTCGAGGTTCGCACCATTCTTGAAACGTCCATGATGCGGCTGGTTGTCGAGCGGGCAAGCGATGAAGAGCTGCAGAGCCTGTCCGCGTTCTGGGAAGACGTCATGGGACGGTATTACAAGACCGGTTCCGAGGCGCTGGTTCACTCCGACGCCATCTTCCATGAGCGGCTGGCCGAGATCGCCAAGAACCCGTCTCTGCTCTCCTTCCTGCAGGACATCAATTCGCGGATCCATTTCGTGCGCTGGGCCAATCTCTATGGCGAGCATCGCAAGAGCACCTTCAGCGAGCACGAAACGATCCTGAAAGCGTTGATGGAACGCGACGCCGAGAAGGCCGCGAGCCTGATGGAAGAGCATATTTCCCATCGCAGTGGCGGGCTTCAGCGCGCAATCGCCGATGGCCTTCTTCACGGGATGTCCAAGCCCACCGGCCCGATCCCGCCAATCAATCTCGAAAATCCCGGAGAGACCATCAAATGAGTGAAGCCAAGACGGGCGAGGTGCTTGTGCGCCACCTGGAAGACGGTGACAGCTTCTGGCAGCCAGTGCCGGCCAACGGTTTCGTGCGCTGCCTTCTGTCGAGCGCCGAAGTGGGCGCGGAGAACAATTTCTCAATCGGCACGCAGACCATCGCGCCGGGCGGCTGCTTCGTGCGCCCGCACGCCCACGATCGCCATGAAGAGGTTATCTTTTTCATCTCCGGCAGCGGCCGCATCGAGCTTGATGACGCAGAAACGGTGCATGACGCCGCGCATGGCACCATTGTCTATCTCGGCAAGAACCGCCGCCATTCCTTCGTCAACACCGGCGATGAGCCGCTGACCTTTCTGTGGCTTCTGATGCCTGAGGGCATCGAGAAATTCTTTGCCGAAATCGGTCGTCCGCGCACGCCCGGTCAGGAAGCGCCCACGCCGTTCCCACGCCCCGAGAACATCGCCGAAATCGAAGCACGCACAGTGTTTGCCGTTGCAGGCAAGGCGCAGGGAAAGAACGACTGATGCGGGTTATCGAAGAACGCGACTACACCATCAAACCGGGTCGGTCGGGCGAGTTTGTGGCGCTTTACGAGGCGCATGGGCTGGAGATCCAGAAAGAGCTTCTTGGCGAGTTCCTTGGCTATTTCATCTCGGATGTGGGTGAACTCAACCACGTCGTGGCGCTGTGGGCCTATGACAGCCTGGATGAGCGGATGCGCCGCCGGTCCGAGATGATGAAGGATCCGCGCTGGCAGGACTATCTGGACAAGGTTCTGCACCTGATCGACAGCCAGCAGACCCGCTTCCTGCTGCCCACCGGCTTTTCGCCGATCAAGTAGGAGGGACTGGCATTGCGTATCGGGATCATCGGTTGTGGCATCATTGGCTCGTCCTGGGCCTCTGCGGCGCTTGCGGCCGGACATGATGTGCTTGCGTTCGAAGCGTCGCGAAAAGAGACGACGCTTGAGACGCGGCTGGAAGAGGCCTTCGCCAGAAGCGGGCTTGATCCAAGCGGACGGGGCAGGCTTGTCGTCGCCGAAAACCTGAGCGCATTCGCCAGCGGCTGCGATTACATCCAGGAATCCATCATTGAGGATCTGGAAATCAAGAAGGCGCTGCATGCCGAACTGGACGCGATCGTCGATGGTGGCACGATCATCGCCACATCGTCTTCCGCCATGCCGGCCAGCACTCTGATGAGCGAACTGAAGCAGCGCAGCCGTTGCATCGTCTCTCATCCGGCGGCTCCGCCGCATGCCCTCCCGGCCGTTGAAGTGGTGCCCGCGCCCTTCACCGATCAGGCGGTCACGGAACGCACCATTGAAATCCTGACGGCGCTTGGCCAGAAGCCGGTTCTTCTCAACCGCGAGGTTCCCGGTTTCGTCATGAACCGGCTGCAGGGCGCAATGCTGCTGACCATGCTGCAAATGGTGCGCGACGATGTCGTTTCACCCGAAGCCGCAGACACGCTCATCCGTGACGCCTTCGGCATGCGCTGGGCGCTGCTCGGGCCGCTGGAGGGCGTTCATCTCAATGCGCCCGGAGGCATCGCCGACTACTTCACCAGCTACCGTTCCATGTTCATGGAAATGATCGAGGCTCCCGCGCCAGATGAGAGCGTTCTTGCTCCAGAGGTTCTGGAAAAGTTGCAGGCTGCCTGCGCGGGGCCGGTGCCGGTCGACCAGATCGCAGCACGCCGTGAATGGCGCGATGCCGCCCTTATGGGGCTGCGCAAATGGCGCGGGCAGGCCGGATGATGAAAACACTGGCAGACACATTTCTCACCCTGACCGATTGGCTGAACAGGCTCGTGGGCCTGCTGCTCGGTCTTCTTCTGATGGTCATGACGGTCGCCACCTTCGTGCAGGTGCTGGTGCGCTTCGTGTTCACCGCAGCCGGCATGAACCTCTCGGCCCCCTGGACCGAAGAGATCGCCCGCTATGCAATGATATGGGTGATCTTTCTCGGCATGGGGCTCGGCTTTCGCTATGGCGCGCTGATTGCCCTGACATTTCTCAGTGACAGTCTCGGCCGCGTTGTCGGGCAGGGCATCAAGTATTTCGCCTACATCATCAGCGGCATATTCGTTGCCATTCTCGTGAAACTCGGTCTCGACTTCGTCGCTTTCGGTGCGGTGGAGCGCTCGCCTGCGCTGTCCATGCCCAAGGTCTATGTCTACTGGGCCATGCCCGTGGGCGCTGTGCTGTCGATCATCAACATTCTCGCGCTGTTCGTTGAAACCGCCCGCAACGGTGGAGACATCCGCCTTCCCGGCGAGGTCGATGCGGCCGGACCGGACAGCAAGGCAGATTGATCATGGCTCTCACCCTCATTCTCATCCTCGTCCTGTTCTTCATCAGTGTTCCGATTGCGCTTGCGCTTGGCATCGCGCCGCTGGCGGCGCTGTGGGAGCGCGGCATGCCGCTCATCGTCGTGCCACAGACGGTTTTCGAGGCGCTCGACAGCTTCGCCCTGATGGCCGTGCCGTTCTATGTGCTCGCCGGCAAACTGATGGATCAGGCGGGCATTGCGCAGCGCCTCATCAACTTCGCCTATTCGCTGGTGAACTGGTTCCGTGGCGGGCTGGGAAGCGCTTCGGTGCTCTCCACGATGTTCTTCTCCACGATTTCCGGCTCGTCTTCGGCAACGGCGGCGGCAATCGGCACGGTTCTCATCCCGCGCATGAAGGCTGTCGGTTATCCAAAGCCATTTGCTGCGGCCATTGTCGCGTCGTCTGCCGAGCTCGGTGTTATTCTGCCGCCTTCGGTGCCGATGATCATCTATGGCGTGGTGACGGGCGTCTCGATCACCGACCTGTTCATCGCCGGCATCATTCCCGGCATCATGATCGGCGTATCCCTGATCCTCACCGTGGCGGTTGTCGCGCGGCTGCGCAAATACGGAAAAGCCGAGCGCATGGGCAAGCGCGAATGGGCCGGTAATGTGTGGGCCTCGTTCCGCAAGGCGCTGCTTTCGCTCTGCATGCCAATCATCATTCTTGGTGGCATCTATCTCGGCGTTTTCACCGCCACCGAGGCGGCCGTCGTTGCGGTGGTCTTCGCCTTCATGGTCGGTAAGTTCGTCTACGGCTCGATCGCCTGGCGCGATCTGCCGGGCATCTTTTCGTCTGCCGCGCTCACCTCGGCCGTGGTTCTGGTGATTGTCGGGTTCGCTGCGGTGCTCGCCTATGCACTGTCGCTGTTCCGCGCGCCGCAGCAGGTGGCGGAGCTGATGCTGTCGGTCTCTGAAAACCCGCTTGTGTTCCTGCTGCTGGTCAACATCCTGCTGCTGGTCGTGGGCATGTTCATGGAGACCTTCGCCGCGATCATCGTGCTTGCGCCGGTTCTTGCGCCGGTTGCCGCGCTCATGGGCATCAACCCGATCCATTTCGCGCTGGTCATGATCACGAACCTTGCCATTGGCATGGTGACGCCGCCTGTTGGCGTCAATCTATTCATCGCCTGTTCTGTCGCTGGAATACGCGTTGAAGAAATAGTGAAACCGCTTCTGATCTTCCTGGCGGTTTTGCTGGCAAACCTAATGGTAATTACTTACGTGCCGATGTTCGGTTTGCCGTTCTGACAAAAGGAAAAAGGGGAAAATTGTGAACAAACTGAAATACGCCCTGGCCGGTCTCGGCCTTCTCGGAACCACCTTTGCGGCGAATGCGCAGACCGAACTGAACATTGCTCACGTTCTGGGAGAGACTTCCAGCTACGAAGTTGCTTCCCGCAAGCTTGCCGAACTGGTGGCTGAAAAGTCGGGCGGCGAGCTCGTCATCAATGTCTACAATCAGGGCGCGCTGGGCGGTGAGCTGAAGCTCACGCAGGGACTGCGCACCGGAACCGTCGATCTCGCGTTCATCGCAACCGCATCGCTGGAGAACACGGTGCCGGAACTGAAGCTCTTCTCGCTTCCGTATCTCTTCGATTCCCATCCGCAGGCGCTGGAAATTCTCGGCAGCGATGTGGGGCAGGAACTGCTCGGAACGCTTGAGCCCTACAACATGATCGGTCTCGGCTGGGGCGCGGTGTATGAGCGCTCCACGCCTTCCATTCCCGCGATCAAGTCGGTCGAAGATCTTGAGGGCACCAAGATCCGCGTGATCCAGTCGCCCGGTTATGTCGCTACCTATGAGGCGTTTGGCGCACAGGCCACGCCGCTGGCCTATGGCGAACTGTTCCTCGCGCTGCAGAACGGCATTGTTGACGCCGCCGAACTCGCGCCGGACCAGACCATCGGCGACGGCTTTGGCCAGGTCATCAAGAACTACACGCTGACCCGTGTGCACCAGTTGCCGAGCATGCTTCTGGCTTCTCCGGCGCTGAAGGCGCGCCTGAGCGATGAAGAGTGGGCGATGATCGTGGAAGCTGCTCCCGAGGCGCTGGACGCGGCCATCAAGGCGCATGCCGAGGCTACCGCAGCTGGCCTTGAGGAGATGCGCAAGCTCGGCATCACCGTTCACGAGCCGGACCTCGCGCCTTTCAAGGAGAAGGCCCGCGGCTCCTGGGAAACGGTGATTGCCGACATCCCCAACGGCCAGGCGCTCGTCGACAGCATCGAAGCAGCCAAGAAGTAACCTGCTTCAGGAAAGACATGCGGGCGGCGTCCTTGGCGCCGCCCGCGTTCTCCAGTGAATTGATTGCGAAATGTCAGAATTCGGTATCGCAGAGATCAATGGCGGTGCGATCCGCTACAGGTTAACCGGGGAGGGCGCGCCGCTGCTTCTCGTGTCCGGTCTCGGCGGCACGGCCGGATTCTGGGATCCATTCTGCGATGCGCTGCAGGGGCCATGGCGCATTCTTCGGTTCGATCAAAGGGGCTGTGGCCAAAGCCCGCCTCCGAAGGGCGCGGTTTGCGTCTATAAGCTCGCCGGGGATGCGCTTGCGGTGGCGGCACATGTTTTCGGCGCTCAACCCTTTCATGCAATGGGCCATTCCACGGGCGGCGCGATTGTGCAGGCCATGAGCCTCAGGGCTCCTTCTCTGCTGCGCGCCTGTGTTCTGAGCGGCACCTGGATCAGAGCGGATGCCTATATGCATGCGCTGTTCGCCCTGCGGCAGGATATTCTGCGCAAAGCCCCCGAACTCTATGCTCCGCTGACAGCGTTGAGCGCTCGCGCGCCCCGCGCGGATGATGATCCCCATCTTTGGCAAAAGGCGGTTGCTGGGCGGGAAAACGCTCCGGATGCAAGCTTCGTCGCGGTGATGCAAGAGCGCATTGCTGCACTTCTCGCCTTTGATGGAACCGCCGCTGTGGCTGCGCTTGAAGCGCCGGCGCTGGTTCTGGGCGCGCGCGATGACGGCATCGTTCCATCCTATCACCAGCAGGCGCTGCATGAAGCGCTGACCGGTGCAGCGCTTCACATGTTCGATGATGGCGGACACTTCTTTCCCGCCACCCGTGCTGCCGATACGGCGGCGGTGGTCGGGGACTGGCTCTCGCGGCAAGCGGCCGCAAACGGATCCCACGACAAGGAATGACCTTAAATGAAATTAACGGGTAAGACGGCGCTCATCACCGGGGGCGCTCAGGGCATCGGCTATGGCATTGCGAGCCTGTTCCATGCCGAGGGCGCGCGGATCGAGGTGCTCGACCGCAATGGGGATCAGCTGGCAAAAGCCTTTGCAGACAAAGAACGCGTCGGCCTGCACGTGGCTGACATGTGCAGTGAGAATGATCTGGCTGCGGTCTTCGAAAATACAGGGCGCGTTGATGTGTTGGTGAACTGCGCCGGCATGGTGCTGAACGGAAACATCGAGGCATGCAGCCGTGCGGAACTGGAGCAATCCCTGTCCTTGAATGTTGTCGGCTCCTATGAGGCGAGCCGCGAAGCGATTGCCCGCGCCGTGACTGATGAGAAACCGCTCTCGATCATCAATATCGCCTCGATCATTTCGTCGGTAAGCGCTGCGCCCAACCGCTTTGCCTATGGAACGAGCAAGGCGGCCATGATCGGCATGACAAAGTCGATTGCAGTCGATTATGTGCGCAAAGGCGTTCGCTGCAATGCGATCTGCCCAGGTACCATCGACAGTCCTTCGCTGCAGGCGCGCATCGCCGATGCGGCAGAAGCGCATGGTGGTCTGGACAAGGCGCAGGCCTATTTCAATGATCGCCAGCCTATCGGCCGTCTGGGCACTGTTGCAGAAGTTGCCGATCTCGCGCTTTATCTCGCGTCTGACGGTTCAGGCTTCATGACTGGTGCGGTTCTCAATCTTGATGGAGGCTTTTCGCTGTGACGCAGAGTGCTCCCATCTCGGTTACCATCGCAGGGCTCGGGGCGATCGGGTTTGCCGTCGCGCGGGCCATTGATGAAGGCAGGGTGCCGGGTGCTCGGCTTGCCGCTGTCAGCGCCAGTGATCTGGAAGGCGCAAAGGCGCGCCTGTCCGGCTTCCGCACGCCGCCGGCGATCCTGCCGCTCGACGAGGCCGTCTTGCAGGGCGACATCGTGGTCGAGTGCCTTCCGCCGGCGCTTTTCCGTGAGGTGGCGGAGCCTGTGCTCAAAGCCGGGCGCACCGTTCTTGCCGTCAGCGTCGGGGCGCTTCTCGCCAATGACGATCTGCCGCAGATTGCTGCCCAGAATAGTGGAACGCTGCTCTTGCCGAGCGGTGCGGTGGGCGCGCTGGATGCGGTTCGCGCGGCCTGTCAGGGTGATGTGCGCGATGTGCTGCTGACCACGGAGAAACCCGTCTCCGGTTTCCAGCAGTCGGATTATCTGACTGGCAAAGGCATTCAGCTGTCTGAGATTGCCGAGCGCACCTGCCTCTTTGAAGGCTCCGCAAGGGAAGGCATCGCGCATTTTCCGAAGAATGTGAATGTCGTGGCCGCGCTGGCGCTCGCGGGCATTGGGGCAGACAGGACGCGCCTGTCGCTCTGGGCCGATCCGGCGCTGTCATCCAACTGCCATTCCGTGCGCGTTGAGAGCGCTGCGGCTGAAGTCAGTTTCCGCATCTCCAACCTGCCTGATCCGGCAAATCCGCGCACAAGCGCGCTGACCGCTCATTCCGTCGTGGCGGCGCTGTGCAATCATGTTTCGGCGATGCGTTTCGTATGAACCTGAAGCGCATCGTCCGGGCGTTTGCCGGCTTCCGCCTGCAAAAGATGGTTCAGAAGATCCATCACCGTGGCGCTCAGGGGCTCGTCACGCCGGTAGAATGCGATGATCGAGATGTCCGATAGGTCGCTGATGGGGCGCCAGGTCAGACCCGGCGTCGCAAGGTTTCTTGCTGTCATCGCATCGACGATGCCCACCCCGCCGCACGCACGCACCAATGCGCATACATTCGCGCAGTATGGCGCGGTGCAGACCGGGTCGTAATGCAGATCCCGGGCTTTGAAGGCCGCGCGTATATGCGCCCCCATGGGTGACCAGTCGGCATCATAGCAGACCAGCGGATGCGCTGCGATTGCCTTGCATTTGAGCTGCTTTGCTCGGGCGAGCGGGTGGTTCTCGCCCATGATCGCGACCAGCGAGCTGCGCCCGACCATATGGGCCTGAAACTCCGCCTTCGGCGGCAGGGCCATCTGTAATCCGAGATCCGCCACGCCGTTGCGAAGATCTTCCTCCGGCGCGTGAATGCGCAGGTCGAGACGCTTCTTCCAGTTTGCATAGCCGGCTTTGACCAGAAGGGGACCGAGAAACCCCTCCACCAGAGCCGGTGTCGCGGAAATCACGGCTGGCCGTGAGGCGTGATCCCGCAGGGATGGCAGCTTGGCGCGGACCTGCGAATGCGTGGTGAAGATGGGACCGGCCAGAGAGAAGATTTCGCGGGCCTCGCGGGTGGGTTCAAGCCGGTTGCCCGCGCGGTGAAACAGCGGAATGCCCAGCTTGCTTTCCAGCCGTTTCAGCTGCGCACTGACGCCTGGCTGCGAGATGCCGAGCAGGCGTGCGGTTTCGGTCGTCGTCCCGACCCGCATCAACGTTCCGAAGAGTTCCATTTCACGCAGGTTCATTATCAGCTCAGTAATAGATACCCATCTATTTATCATTATTCCTATGCTTCGCCCTTGTCTAACCTGAACTCCGGATTGCAGATGCGTCTGCCTCTGGCCTGCCTCGGGCGTAGAAGGGCAGGCGGGCGATGCGGAGCGCGGTTTGTGCTTTTTCCGGCAAGTTTGGCGAAGAAAGAAGCCTTGATGTTTTTTGAACGGGATGCCGCGTGGACACGCCGGTGCGAAGCGGCGGTGTCGGAGATTTTTGACAGGTTCGGTTCCTTTGGACTGACGGACGAGACGTTTGGCCTTGTCGCACTGCAGGAGCGTGCAGATGGCGGCAGGCCCGCAGGATTTGCGCTCAATGGCGACTGGCGGTGCTATCCGTGCAGTGTCGTGAAGGCCTTCCATCTGGTTCACGCGCTCAACAGGATCGAGCGGGGGCAGATGGCGGTTCCCGATGATCTGGATCAGGCGCTTAGCGACATGATCACCTGGTCGTCGAATACGGCGACCAATTACGTGATCGACCTTCTGACCGAAACCACCGGCGACACGCTTCTGGAGCCTGAAGCCTATCGCGAATGGTCTCACAGGCGTGAAGGGCTCAATCGCTTCTTCCGGGATCTGGGCTGGCCCGAATGGGACGGCTGCAACATCGCGCAGAAGCTGATGGGCGATACGCGCTATGGACGCGAAGCGCAGTTCGCGGGCAGGGACGGAAGCTATCTGAACGTGCTCACGCCGCTCGTTTCCGCGCGGCTTTTCCTGGAACTTTTTGCCGGCACCCTGCCGTTGAACCCGCAGTCGCAGAAACGGGCGGAGGAGATCCTCCTGCGTGACCGCAGCCGCGCGGATTCACATCTTCTGAGCTTCCAGATTGATGAGTTCCTTGGCGGTGGTGTTCCCGCAGAGGCGCAGGTCTGGAGCAAGGCCGGCTACACGTCCTGGACGGGCAACCCGCGCACATCCTACTACCGTCATGACCTGATCCGCATCGCCCTTCCGGGGGCAGCGCCGGTCATTCTCTCGGTCATGACGCAGGGAAAGAAGATCACGGAAAACGCCGCAACCGTTTTCCCCGGCATCGGGCGCGCGCTCTGCGACAACCTGCTCGCCGCAGAACCGGTTCCGGCATGAGGCGCGCTGTGCGCGCGGAAGTCACGACTTGCAGATGAAAGGGAGAAACCAATGTCCATGAAACTGAAAATCAGCGCCATCGCGCTGCTTGCAGCACTTGGAACGGCGCCTGCCGTCGCCAAGACGCTGGTCTATTGCTCCGATGCATCGCCGGAAGGGTTCGACCCGGCGCTCTATACCTCGATCACCACGTTCGATGCGTCGTCGCGCACGGTGTTCAACCGGCTCGTGGAGTTCGACACCGGCACCACCAATGTCGTGCCGGGGCTGGCAGAAAGCTGGGAAGTGTCCGACGACGAGCTGGAGTACACGTTCAATCTCCGCAAGGGCGTGAAATTCCACGCCAATGACAGCTTCACGCCGAGCCGGGATTTCAATGCCGACGATGTGATCTTCAGCTTCAATCGCCAGCGGCTGGAAGACCATCCGCATCACAAGACTTCGGGCGGCGGCTGGACCTATTTCGGCGCGATGGGGATGGGCGATCTCATCAAGGACATCGTGAAAGTCGATGATTACACGGTGAAGTTCGTTCTGAGCCGCCCGGAAGCGCCAATGCTTTCCAATCTGGCGATGGATTTCGCGTCGATCCAGTCGAAAGAATATGCCGACCAGCTTATGGAGGCCGGGAAGCCCGAAGAGCTCAATCAGGCTCCCGTGGGAACCGGCCCCTTCACCTTCGTTGCCTACCAGAAGGATTCGGTGATCCGCTATGCGAAGAACCCGGATTACTGGGAAGGCGCTACGCCGCTCGACAATCTGGTGTTCGCCATCACGCCGGATGCTTCCGTGCGCTATCAGCGTCTGAACGCCGGCGAGTGCCACATCATGCCCTATCCGAACCCGGCCGATCTGAAGGCGATGCAGGCCGATCCGAACATCAAGGTGATGGAGCAGGAAGGTCTCAATCTCGGTTACCTGGCCTACAACACCAAGGTGGCGCCGTTCGACAATCCGAAGGTGCGCAAGGCGCTGAACATGGCCATCGACAAGGAGGCGATCATGGAGGTCGTCTATCAGGGCTCTGGCCAGATCGCCAAAAACCCGATCCCGCCAACCATCTGGTCGCACAATGACGAGGTGCAGGACGATCCCCACGATCCGGCAGCCGCAAAGGCCATGCTGGAAGCCGAAGGCGTGACGGACCTTTCCATGAAACTGTGGGCGATGCCCGTGGCGCGTGGCTATAACCCCAATGCACGCCGCATGGCCGAGATGATGCAGGCCGATCTGGCCGCCGTCGGCGTCGATGCCGAGATCATCTCCTATGAGTGGGGCGAGTATCTGGACCGTGCGCGCGACATCGACCGCGATGGCGCAGCGCTGCTGGGCTGGATCGGCGACAATGGCGATCCGGACAACTTCCTTGCGGTGCTTCTGGGCTGCGATTCCGTGGCTGCGTCGAACACGGCGCAGTGGTGTCACGAGCCTTATGAGAAGCTGATCCAGAAGGCGAAGGTCACCTCGGACGTTGAAGAGCGCACGCGCCTTTACAAGGAAGCCCAGGTCATCGCCAAGGAGCAGGCCCCGATCATGCCGATTGCGCATTCGGTCGATTTCATGCCTATGTCGCCGAAGGTCTCCGGCTACAGGATCCACCCGATGGGCACGCACATCTTCTACGGTGTCGATATCGCCGAGTAAGGCGACATGGCGGCGTCCGTTTGGGCGCCGCCAGTTTCAAAGGCAGGTGTCGATCAACCCCGGCCTCGATCAATAGGAGAGGCTTATCCCGGCGAACAGGCCTTCGCCCCTGTTGTCTCCGGCCAGTCTGGCGCGATACTGAACCGTCAGGTCGATATAGGACATGGGAGCCGTGTATTTGTCTTCCCGGAACCAGTAGCGCGCGTTAAGGCCCGGCCCGGCGCTCAGCGTGAACTGGTCCGCCAGTTCGCTGTCATAACCCGCATTGACGCCGATATAGGGGGTAAGGACCAGCCGGTCATCGATTGCATCCATGCGGAAGCTGCGGCCGATGCGAATGTCGTCGGAAGCGATGGTCTGGCCGGATTCCAGATAATGCCCGATCTCGCCATAATACTGCGCCATCCACCAGGACGGCACATCCACACGCAGATCGGAGCCGATGCCCTTGGAGAAGGCGGCGCGTATCAGCGTGTTGTTGCGGCTGTGCTTGCCGACCTTGAAGAGCTTGCTCGCCTCGAAAACGAGATTGTGCTGCGCGAAGGGTTTCCAGCGCGCGCCGACACTGCCCTGCGTCGTCGAAGAGCCGGTCGCACCATCCAGTGAATCTCTGAGCGTGGTGAACTGGCGCGCAAACAGTTCGAACGTCGCGCCGTCCCGGTAGCCGATGCCCTGCGGCCGCCAGTAGATCTCCGAACCGAGTTGCATGGATTCGCCACTGCTGCCCTGCGGCAGGAGCGAGTTGCTGGCAATGCCCATGCCGCCATGGGTCAACGAGACATAGGCTCCATATTCGCGCTTCAGCTCGGCCACTTCCCGGCGCAGGCCGAAAAGCGCCTGCGGCGCCAATGAGAAGTCACCGCGTTCTTCCGCATCAATGGCGCGGTGCATCAGAGCGATTGCATCATCGTTCTGATAGGCCCGCCGCGCCGCATAAGCGGCATCAATGAACTGGCGACCGCTAAGTGCGCCATTTCTGTCGGCGGCCTGAAACCGGTCATAAGCCATGGTTCTTTCGCCGGCCTGCCCGGCGAGATAGGCAAGGTCGAGATCGCTCATGGACGCAAAGCGTCCCTCATCGAGCGTTTCCAGGAAGAGCCGGGATGCCTCGGCTTTCCTGTCCTCATCGTTCAGGAGGCGCACGCGCGCCGCAATGGCCTGATCCTGCTCGCGCGGGTTCGCGGTGGTTGTTTCCGCCAGAGCAAATGCGTCGTTCGCGCCTGCGAAATCCTTCATGGCCTGCAGCGCTTGGCCCCGCTTCATCCAGACCGCGTGATCGGCGCGCCGTCCCAGCGGGGCAAGCGCTTCATACGCCTGTTCCGGCCGGTCGGTGGCAAGCGCCGCCTCGGCAAGGGAAAGGCGCAGGAAACGTTCGTCCGCCGGTGAACTGGAATAGCGCAGCGCAGCGCTGAAATCGTCGAACGCTGCGTTCTGGTTGCCCATTGACGCCTGCAGGACACCCCGTTGCCGCAACAAAGCGGCATCACGGCCGAAGCGCTTCATGGCGCGGTCGGTCTCGCTCAGGGCCTCGGATTGCAGTCCGTTCTGCACGAGCGTCTGGATCAACAGAAGGCGGAAGCTGCGATTGCCCGGGGCCTGTTGAACAGCCCTGCGCGCCAGACGAAGGGCTTCGCCATAGCGTTTTGCGCGTATGGCGTCATAGGCCATGTTGGCCGCGCCTGCGCCCGGTGATGCGTTCGAACCCTGTTTTACGGACTGCTGTGCGCTGGAAAGTTTCTGCGCCGCAAGAGCGTTGTCGAGCAGGCTCCGATAATCCCGATTGCCCGGTGTCAACCGCAGTGCTTCTTCGGCTTTTGCGACCGCCGTATCGTAATCGCCCCGGTCATAGGCTCGATAGGCTGCATCTGCCGCCAGATAGGCGGGATCCGACTGCGAGACCGCTTCGCTGGAGGCTGCAAGCGCAGTGGCGAGTGCGGCAAGCTCCTCACGGGCCGTGTCGGTCAGGCGCTTATCCTGCGCGCCTTCCTGCGCAGCGCTTCGCGCTTCATCTTTTTCGCCTGATGCATCAAGCGCACGGACGAGAAGGGTTCTGAGACGCCCGACATCCGGCCGCTGCCGCACGGCTTCGCGGGCTTTCTCTGCCGCGACTGCATAGTCTCCATTGGCATAGGCCTCGTAGGCTTCGGTTGCCACTTCGTAGGCTGAACCCACCAATGGGCGCTCTTCGCCAGTGTTTTCCGCAGGCGCGCTCTGCACTGGTGCGGGATCGGATGTCTGCGCGCCGGCAGGCAATGCCCCCCATGCAAACTGAAGGGCAAGCAGCCCTGCCGTGCCGCGCAGCCAGCGGTTCCGGGCGCTGGTCTTGCGCCCTTGGCTTCCGTGGCGTCCAACAATCGTCATCACGCGGCTTTTCCCTTAAGTTCGTTTGCGGCAGCTTCTGCGAGCCTGCGCTGTTCATCCAGCGCCCACTGCAACAGGTTCTGGTCAATGGCGTTCTGCGCCACGAGATAGCTGCCCACCGGACCGTCCGTGTCGGGTGAATAGTTCGCCATGGCCTCTTCAAACGCCTCATGTGAGATGTCGCCGCGCTGTGAAAGCAGATCGCCAAGAAGCGGCACGCGTTCGCCGAGCTGTTGCGGATTGTCTTTTCCCTGCGCGGCAAGCAGGCGCAGGCCGGCCGTGATGTCCCGGTCGCGCACGATGAAGAGCGGCGGCATGTGGCCGAGTGCCTTGCGGATCTGTTCACTCGCGCGCTCGGACAGCGGAGCGGCTGCGGCAAGCCGAATTGCGCCATTTTCACTGTCTTTCATCGCCAAAACGCGCCAGCGAATGCTCAAATCGACGGGAAACGCGTCTTTTGCGGCAAGAATTTCGGCTTCACTGACAGACGTGATTTCGAGCCCGGACTGGAAGGCGACGGCTTCTGCCAGAACCTCTTCCGTCAGCCATCCTTCCTGCACGAGAATGCGGCCGAATGGCTGTTTCCTCTCGCTCTGCTTGTCCAGCGCTTCCTGAAGGTGGCCCTGATCAATGGCCTGCCACGAGACAAGCAACTCACCGAGCCTTGCGCGCTCTTCCACCAGCCCGTCCGCCGACGGGAAGTCGTGCATCGTCTTGTCCCAGGCAAGGCGCGTTCCGAAAATGAGATGCGAAAGATACTGTTTCCACGCGCGCGCCATGGCCATGAAGTTCACGAAATTGCCGATGATCATGCGCGGGATTGACAGGATGCCGTGACGCCAGCCGAAAGTGCGGGCGGTGAAGTAATAACGCTGGGTCACACGCAGGATGAACGCGATGCCGTTCAGTCCAAGCAGAACGGCGATCCATCCATTGGTTGCGATGAGGGGCGGGTAACTCATCGTCAGCAGGCCGGTCGTGAAGGCGAGCTGAAACAGGATGTACTGTACAACCAGAATGTAAGCGAAAATCGCCACGAATGCGGTCACCGCGCCCTTGCGGTCGCGCAGCAGAAAATAGCGGTCGACGATGGAGCCATGCCAGCCGAAATAGGCCCAGCCCTGAAAGCAGATGCCCAGCGACCAGCGGGCCTTCTGACGATAGGATGTGCGGAACGTGTTGGGGAAGAACTCGCGCACGCTGAGCGGCATTTGGAGCGTTTTTTCCTGCACCGCATGGCCCTTGAACCAGGACGTTCGTTTCACGCGGTATTCGACCGGAAACCGCGCCAGAATTGAGTGCATGCCGTGTGCTGCAAGCCGCACACCGATGTCGTAATCCTCGGTGAGCGTTTGCGTGTTGAAGGGCTGATTGTCCGTCTCGGATGCAAGCGTTAGAAGGGCGCGGCGCGAGAAGCAGGTGCCGACGCCGGCCGAAGGCACCGTCTTGGCGAGGCTTTCGCGCACGACGATGTCCTTGCCGTGGGACTCGGCAAATTCGTCCATGTAGACGCCGGCGACCAGCTCGTACCACTCGCGCTCCAGCGAGCCGACGGGGATCTGGATGAGATCCTTGCGCGGCAGAAGATAGTTGAAGAACTGCAGTTCCAGCGGATGCAGTACATCTTCACTGTCGTGCAGGACAACACCTGCAAAGCTGATGTTGTGTCGGGCTTCGTGGGCGAAGATCGCCTGCACGATCCAGTTCAGGCAATCGGCCTTGCAGGTGGGACCGTCATGGGGAACCTCCACACGCACCAGCTGCTTGTAGCGGCGGCGCATGCGCTCGACTTCCCTGATCGTGGCGGCATCGTTGCAATAGGTGCCGACAAAGATGGTGTAGGACCGATAGTCGATCACCCGCACCATGTTTTCCAGCATTGGCGCGATGACGTCATATTCGAGCCACGCCGGGATCATGATGGCGATGTGCTGCTCCGGCCGGTCGCGCAACTGCTCCGGCCGAAGCGGCTTGTAGCGCCGCTTGACCGTCAGTGCACGCCTGATTTCCCGCATCCAGTAGCGGGCGTCGATGAAGAGATCATCAAGGCTGGAAATCAGGATGATCACGGCTGTTGCGACGGCTGTGTATTCCAGCCATCGGTAATAGTCCGCGAAGAGGTAGGGCCAGTAGAGCGACATCGAACGTTGCCCGCTTATCCCTGATCAGAGCTTTGACGCTTCTTGGCGCGGCGCGCAAAGAAGATCAGCAGGAAGAACGCAAAGCCGAGGACGCCGGCCACGACCAGCGAGAGATTGTGCATCCAGAATGCCGGATCAAGCAGTCGCTCCCATGTGAAGGGCGCATCGCCGCGCTGGCTTCCGTCTTCGTTGAGATAAAGCGGCGCGCCGCGGCTGTTGACCGCTGCAAGAACCCCATCGTCTCCCAGTACGGCAATATCGCCGCCGGCAAGCTGGAAAGGCGTATCGAAGACAGGCGGCGTTCCGACACTCTGATAGCTGACGCCCGGCTCTTTTGAGCCGGATACGGCCTGTATGACGGCAATCCGCTCGAGACCCGAAACGTCATAGAACGTCTTGCCTTTGGCATCGGTAATCGAGACCCGGTCACCGGAGACCTTCACGGTATCGCGGGCGCCTTTGACGGGCGTGTCAAAGGCGAGATACGGCGTTTTCGGCTCGATCTCCGCGTCGCCTTCTTCAAAGCTCAGCGTCGCGCGGGATGGCGAGACCCCGACCGTGTCAGCGAGCTGAATGATCGTCGGCAGAGACCGGGTCGCATCGAGACGCCAGTTCGTCGGAACGAACAGGCTTGCATCGCCGGCGAGCCGCGCCGTCATTTCTGCGAAATTGCCGAGCTTTGGCACGGATTTCAGGAAAATCCGGCTTTCCGGCAGCACCGCAGCCGGGAAAGGCTGGGGCGTTTCGCGGCATTCGTCACTTGCCGGCTGGCGTTGAATGCGCACCTGCATCGTGTTGCGGGGAAGGAGGGCATAAGACGGAATATCGACGGAGATTTTCTCCGCCTTCCCGTCGGCGGTGAGGCGCTTTGCGCCAAGAAGATAGTCGTTGATGAAGATCGAGGCGACGGGCGCCGTCGCTGTCGCGCCGGGAGCGGCCGCGACATAGACATCCATGCTGGCGGGAACTTTGCCCTCGGGCAGGCTGGTGCCAAGGTTGAATGACGTCGTCCAGTCGCCGCGTGCAACGACATCCAGATTTCCGGCCGCCTGATTGAGCGAGGCCAGAGCGATGCTGTCTGTGTCGGTGTCGGGCCTTGCGGCCGTGTCGAGAACAAGATGATCCGTGCTGGCGGTGCGACGCCAGAAACCGTCGAGCAGACCGGAGGCGGCGCGTGCGGCATCTGGCGCGACTGCGATCACGGGCCGACCGGTGAGCGTGGCAATCTCGATGCTTTTTGGCTCGCTCGCCATTGCAAGCGCGTTCTTGCGCACCACGAGGGTGTCGATTGCATCGACGGCTGCGGCGTCTGCCCGTTCGAGTTCTTCGGCGACCGCTTTGAGGGCGGTCGTCAGCCCGCCTGCCAGCATCTGGTCGGCAACCGCGATATGCGCGTGCAGCTGCGGTGCATCTAGCAGGATAAGGGCCCCGATTTCAGCGTCGCTCGACAGGGTGATGACACCGCCACCGGCAAGCGCTGCAAATGCGGGAACGCGCTTGAGAGCCGGGGGGATTTCGAGCCCGCTGACATCGAATTCGCTGCCGATTGTCGGAAGCGCTGCAACATCCACCGTCTTGCCGGCGCGCTCGAGCGTGACGCCCAGACGCCAGGCGGCATCGAAGCTCTCGCTTGCCAGCTCGTCGCTGGAAACCAGAAGCACCACACGCTGGGGCAGGGCGGACCAGGCATCCGCAATGGTTTTCACGTCGCCTGCATCATAGCTGTATTCCAGATGGGAATCCGGCGAGATCTGCAGCATGTTTCCGATGGGGCGGGCATCGTCGCAGAGAAACCGCCCCGTGGCCGAAGACCATGCGAGCCCCATCCGCACAAACCCGGACGGGCGCGGTGCCCCCTCAACATCGACGCTGATCTCGACGTCTCCCTGAGGCGCGGTTGGCGACTGGGCGGCCACGACCGTGCCATCGACTGCAAGCGTGTAGGTCGTCTGTCCGCCATCGGCGCGCAGATAGCGGCGTCCACGACCAGGCGCGGCCCGGACAGCTCGATATTCGCGGGCACCGGCAGATAGATGTCGCGACGCGCATCGCTGGAACCGAGCACGACCGGTTCGGTGAGGCCAAGCGCCTTCAGGCTGACCCGCTCGCGGATCTCCGTTTGCTGCGAAAGCGCGGTGATCGCATCGGCGATTTCCGCAGCCTGCGCGGCATTGCCGCCATGCATGATGATCAGCCCGCACGCCCCGCTCAAAACGGAAGACAATATGGCGCTACGGCGAGATGAGACGGTCATGATTAACCCGTTTTCTGAAATTGGATGGGGATTGCGATCAGGCGGCGAATGCCGCGCTCGATCTGCCCGCCAGAGCGGCGGCGATGCGGGTTGAGGCATGCCCGTCCCCATAGGGATTGAGGATGCGCGCGAAGCTTGCGTAATGGGCCGCGTCATCGAGAAGCTGCTCGACCTCGCTGACAATCCGCGTTGTTCGGGCTCCGACCAACCGAACGCCGCCTGCCGCAACGGCTTCAGGGCGTTCAGTCACATCGCGCATGACCAGAACCGGCTTCCCGAGCGACGGGGCTTCTTCCTGCACACCGCCGGAATCGGTCAGGACAATGTCCGCCCTGTTCAGGAGATAGACGAAGGACAGATATTCCTGCGGGTCGATGAGCGAAATGTTCGAGTTCTTGCCGAGAAGCTCGTGGACCGGGGCGCTGACATTGGGGTTCAGATGCACCGGATAAACGATCTGCAGGTCGTCGCGCCGCGACAGGCTGGCCAGCGCCTTGCATATGTTCAGGAAACCATCGCCGAAGCTCTCGCGGCGATGCCCCGTGACGAGGAGGAGTTTGCGCGAGGGATCCAGAAAGGAGAACCGGGCATCCAGCTGGGCCTTCAGCTCCGGCGTGGTCCTGATCCGCTCGACGGTTTCCATCAGGGCGTCGATGACCGTGTTGCCCGTGACAAGGATTTCACCGTTCAACCGCTCGGAGCGCAGATTGGCGGCGCTTGTCTCGGTCGGCGCGAATAATTTTGTTGCGAGGACATCGATCGTGCGCCGATTAAACTCCTCCGGCCACGGCTTTGACAGATCGTAGGTGCGCAAGCCAGCTTCCACATGTCCGACCGGAATGTTCCGATGGAACGCGGCCAGACTGGCGGCCATTGCGGTCATGGTGTCGCCATGGGTCAGCACATAATCGGGCTTCTCATCGGCGAGAATGGCGTCCAGACCCTCGATTACCCTGCCTGAGAGACCGTTAAGCGTCTGGTTGGGTGTCATGACCGAAAGATCGTGGTCCGGCTTGATGCCGAAAAGATCGAGAACCTGGTCGAGCATCTGGCGATGCTGTCCGGTCACGCAGGTAATTGGCTGAAGCCCGCTTTCGGCAGCCAGCGCCTTGATGACCGGAGCCATCTTGATCGCTTCCGGTCTCGTGCCGAAAACCGATAAAATTCTCATTGAAACAATGCCCTGAAGTATCTGATCAGAATCGTGGGAGGGGCGCCGGCATCGTGTCGTAAGACAGTCCGTCGGGCGCATCGGCAGCTTTTAAAACCGGTCTCACGTCTCATTGGAGACAGCCGGCTACTCTGGGGAAGCCAGTTTTAGGAGGGGCGATCCTGATGCTGCGGGCCCGCTTTCTGGCTTCTCCTGCAGCAAGACCCGGTAGCCATTAGCCGCGCAGGCAGCTGAAAGCCTTCGGAAACGTGCAGGCGACGCCGGACAGCGAGTTTGTGCGTTTTCATCAGAAACGAACCCTTTAAATGATTCCGATGTACGAATAAGTCGCCTAAGTATATAGGGTGAACTGGTAAGTTTGTCAGTCGCCTAAGTTTTTTTGTCGCACTACCCGCTGCAAGTTTCGGATTTTATCTGGACCCATGTCGATCTTTCACACCGTCGATTGCGCTGTTGCATCGATTTGCGGCGCTCAAAACAAGTCTCAACTCGTCTCCGCGCTTGGTGAGGGTATGGCGGCTCTTGGCTTTCAGAGCTTCAACCTGTCATGCAACAAGGCCGATGTACGGGAGTTCATGACATCGCCGACGCTGACGAGCTGGACTTCGGAGGATCTGGATGCCTATCACAATGAGCACTGGAGTGCCCGAGATCCTCTGCTTGAACTGTCCGGGCAGCCCGGTCTGCGAAAGCTCTGGACACCAGACGACTGGACGCGGGACGCGGATACGCGGGCATATGCGGAATATATCGACTTCTCTGGCATACGCAGCGGCGTGACCGCATCAGTGGGGGGCGCGACAGATACCGTGAGCGCCATCACTGCGCTGTCATTTTCAGATGTGATCGTGGACCCTGATGTTCCCCATGCGGTGGCCATTCTTGCGCAGACAGCGCTCACCCGGGCGGCTGTGCTCGGCGTTCCAAGCATCGGGCTGCCGGCCATGGCGCAGTCGCTGAAGGAACTCTCTGGCAAGCAGATAGAGATCCTCAAGTGGGCAAGTCAGGGAAAATCGAACCGCGACATCGCGACCATCATGGGGTCGTCGAAACGGACAATCGATTATCACATGTCCGAAATTCTGCGGAAGCTGGATGTCGCCAGCCGGGCGCAGGCGATCATCATTTTTTCCGGTCAGTGATCGTCAGAACCGTGGCGCGGACGCCACGGCAGTCGGATATCGCGCCAGAATGAACCGGCCCTTTAGAAGAGAGAGAAGTATTCCTTCTGCTCCCACTCTGAAACCGTCATCAGATAGCGGTTCCATTCCGCGCGCTTGATGTGGGCCAGATAGGCGACGAAATCCTCGCCGATGGCGCTTTTGTAGAAATCGGACTGTTCGAACCGCTCGATTGCCGCGATCAGGCTCTTGGGCAGGAACTGTGAATTGTTGTCATATGGACGCTCCACGGGAGCGGGGGCTTCAAGACCCCGCTCCAACCCGTCGAGCCCCGACAGGATCTGTGAAGCAAAATAGTAGTAGGGGTTGGCCGCCGGCTCCGCGACGCGGTTTTCGATGCGGCTTGCCCTGTCGCCCTGCGCGAAGAGGGCGCGGATCATCGCTCCCTTGTTGTCGCGGCCCCACTGCACGCGATCCGGCGCGAGCTGGAAGGGCTGATAACGCTTGTAGCCGTTGACCGTCGGCGTGGTCAGAAGGCAACTTTCGGCAGCGTGTTCCAGAAGGCCCGCGATCCAGGCGCTTGCGGTGGGCGACAGGTCTTCGCCTTCACCCGGCATGAACATGTTGCGCCCGCTTGCGCGCTCGACCAGAGACTGGTGCAGATGCCAGCCGCTTGCCATTCCATTGTCCACCTTCGGGCGGCACATGAACGTGGCGTGCAGCCCCATGCGCGCGCAAACCTGTTTCACGGTGGAGCGGAACAGCATCATCGTGTCGGCATGGTTCATCGGCGTGTCCGGCTCGAAGGTGAACTCGAACTGGCTTGGACCGAACTCCGCCTCGACCGACCGGACCGGCATGCCGAGTTTCTGGCACGCACGGCGCAGTTCGTCGGCCACGGGCTCCAGCGCGTCGTAGCGGGACTCGGTCAGATACTGGTAGCCATGGGAGATAAGACTCGTTTCCGGGGGCAGGGCAGGCATGCCGCCATCTGTGTGTTCCAGACGCGGGTCATCCACACGGAACACGTAGAACTCGACTTCCAGTCCGCAAACGAGGTCGAGACCGCGCTGGCCAAGACGACTGACGGCATCGCGCAGGATGCCACGCGGCGAATGGGGGAAGGGCCGCCCGTCCTTGTAATAGACATCGCATAAAAGCCAGCCGCTATGGGGCGACCAGGGAAGCTGGCGGAAGGTTTCAGGGTCGGGAACGATCATGACATCGCCGGCGCCGGTGAGTTCTCCCGCGCCATTGTTCTGGCTCTCCTCCCAGACGGAGAACACGGTGCGATGCGATGTGTCCTTCAGGAGAAGCGTCGACGTCATCGCCATGCCGTTGCGGAACAGGGAATCGACCTTGTCGGCAACAATGGTCTTGCCGCGCAGCACGCCATGCTGGTCGGCAAACGCCAGACGCACGGTCTCCAGCCCGCGCTCGCGGATGAGCGCCAGCACTTCGTCTGCGCGTTCAAACTGCTCGTCGCTCAAGAGGTTTTTCGCTGCGACGAGGCCGCTCTTGAGTTTGTCCAAATTGCCCGACATGCCTGTCTCTTCCCTCTGGTATGGCTGCTGCCGAATTGTTGGTCTTGTTGTGTGGCGTGCGGGCGGTTCTCTCGCCCACCGCTCTTTCAGGCTAGGATACGGCGGCTACGGCAACCGCCTTCATCAGCGGTGTGTCGATGTCTGCAGCCATACGCTGATCAATGCTCTGGCCTGCGGCGATCAGTTTGCGCGAGGCCATGTGATCGGCGGCGCGGTTCACCGAATAGGCCGCCACCAGACGGTCTCCCTCCATCTGCAATATGCTGAACGCGCCGCTTTCAGGATCTCCGCGAAGAAGCTCCGTCGTGCCAGGTCTCGGCAGGCCGGCCATCTGCACTTTCAGGTCATACTGATCGGTCCAGAACCATGGAACAGCGCCAAGCGGCGCATTGCCACCGGCAATGTGCTCGGCGGCAGACTTTGCCTGATCGACAGCGTTTTGCACGGATTCAAGCCGCATGGCCCCGTTCGCATAGGCGTTGTGGAAGGCTGCAACGTCGCCCAGCGCATAGATATCGGGGGCGCTGGTCAGGCCGTGCGCGTCCACCTCTATGCCGCCTGCAATGGTTTTGAGTTCGAGCGGCTCGATCAGCGCCATGTCCGCGATGCCGCCCACGCCCACAAGCACGAGATCGGCGGGAAGGGTGGTTCCGTCGCCAAGCTGAACGCCGCTCACCCTGCCGTCATCGGTGGTGGTGTAGCGCTCCGGCAGCGCGCCGTAGCGGAACATTGCGCCCTTCGCCGTGTGATAGCCGCCGATAAAGGCGCTCAGCCGTTCTGGCAACGCGCGTGTCAAAAGGCGTTCCTGCGCCTCCAGAACGACGACGGATTTGCCCTGCTTGACCGCAGTGGATGCAAATTCCAGTCCGATGAACCCGCCGCCGATGATGACGATGTTCTCTGCATCCTGCATGGAGCTACGCAGGTGGCGTGCATCGGCGATGGAGCGGAGCGTGTGAATGCCGCGCGCCTCGGCGCCGGGCAGGGGCAGGGTGCGCGCCTTTGAGCCGGTGGCGAGAACGAGCTTGCCGTAGTCGAGCCTGCCCGATGCGGTGACCACCTGTCGCGCATGAGGATCGATGCTCAGCGCCGGCTCGTTCAGGCGCAGGTCGATTCCCTGATCGCGATAGAAGTCGGGGGCGCGCAGGAGAAGCTGCTCCTCGTCCTTTTCGCCCGCAATATAGGCCTTCGAGAGGGGCGGGCGGTGATAGGGATAATCGCCTTCCGCGGAAAGCAGGACGATGCCCTCCTGCCAGCCCTTTTGCCTGAGCGATGCGGCGGCCTGTACGCCGGCGTGGGATGCGCCGACGATGACGACCGCGCTCAAAACTGGTTCTCCGGGATGATGAAGACGGCATCCTTGAGCTTTTCACTGACACGAAGCTGGCAGGAAAGCCGGCTGGTCGGTCGCCGCTCGGCGGAGGCCATGTCGAGCATGTCGTCTTCTTCCGAAGACATTTCGCCGACCGTGCCGTCCTCGAGATTGTCGCAATACACATGGCAGGTGGCGCAGATGCAGGCACCGCCGCACTCCGCTTCGATGCCGCCCACATTGTTCATTACCGCGGCTTCCATGACGCTTACGCCCGGGCGCGCCTGAACTTCAATCTGCTCGCCGCCGCTGGTTTCGAACTTGATGGTGATGGCTTCGCTCACGGTTGACCTCCGATTGGTCGAATAACGAACACAATATCATTTATCGACCAATTGATCACATGGATCATGGAAGCCTGTCAACAAATGCGGGAAGCAAAATGGTGAAATCATTGGGCGGGAGCGCAATCGACCCATTTCCGGAATTCCGCTAAAGCTCTTGATTGCGTGTTCTAATAGAATATAATCGCACAATGGATCGATTATCGACCAATTTGGCGATCGATCTGGAGGCCGCTAGCATTGATCCGGTCTGACTGGGTGGAGGCGAGCATGCGCTCGAGCAGTGGGATTTCAGCCAACGCGCGGAAGAGAAGGGAAGAGACACAGCCATGATGAGCCAAGAGCAGAACGATCTTATCACCAGGATCGGTCCTGACGCACCCGCTGGAAAGCTGATGCGCAAATACTGGCAGCCGGCAGCCCTGGTGGATGAACTGGAGGGCGACCGCCCCATCGTCCCCGTCAAGCTGCTTGGCGAAAACTTCGTGATGTTCCGCGACGAGCAGGGGCGCTACGGACTGGTGGATCGCGACTGTCCGCACCGCGGCGCGGATCTGGCGTTCGGCCGTCTGGAAAATGGCGGTCTTCGCTGCGCATTTCATGGCTGGCTGTTCGACGTTGAAGGCAATTGCCTGGAAACGCCGGCCGAGCCCGCCGCTTCGAACCTGTGCAAGAACATCAAGCAGCGCGCTTACCCGGTTGTTGAGAAGAGCGGCATCCTGTGGGCCTATCTCGGCGGTGACGAGCCTCCGGCATTCCCCGAGCTCGACTGTTTCGTGGCGCCCGGCACCCACACATTCGCCTTCAAGGGCCTGATCGAGTGCAACTGGCTGCAGGCGCTCGAAGTCGGCATCGATCCCGCGCACGCCTCCTTCCTGCATCGCTTCTTCGAGGATGAGGACACGTCGGAAGCTTACGGCAAGCAGTTCCGTGCCGCGTCCGCCGACAGCGATCTGCCGATGACGAAGATCCTGCGCGAATATGACCGCCCGATCATCAATGTGGAGCGCACCGAATATGGCCTGCGCCTGATCGCGCTGCGCGAGATCGACGAGGAACGCACGCATGTGCGCGTGACCAACCAGCTCTTCCCGCACGGCTTCGTCATTCCGATGAGCGGCGACATGACCATCACCCAGTGGCATGTGCCTGTCGATGACGAGACCTGCTACTGGTACGCGATCTTCACCAGCTATGGTGCGCCGGTCGACAAGAAGAAGATGCGCGAGCAGCGCCTCGAGCTCTACGAGCTGCCCGACTATGTATCGCGCCGCAACAAGGCCAACGACTACGGTTTCGATCCGCATGAGCAGGCGACCGAGACCTATACGGGCATGGGCCTCGACATCAATGTTCACGATCAGTGGGCCGTTGAATCGATGGGCCGCATTCAGGACCGCACCCGCGAGCATCTGGGGCAATCCGACAAGGCAATCGTTCAGTATCGCCGCCTGCTCAAGCAGGAAATCGAAAAGGCGGTCAATGGCGGCAAGCCGCTCCTGACGCTGGACGAAAAGCATGCCCGCAGCATTCAGGGTCCGGCCACGATGGACGGCATCGGCCCGACACGCGGCTGGGAGACCTACTGGATGGAGGTCGATGTGAAGCGCCGCCGCGCAGCACCCTGGGCTGCTCCCGTTCCAGAAGAACTGGCGGAGAAGGTGCCGCATGTTTCGGCAGCCGAGTAAGGCGCTTTACGCCACGCCGGATTGAACTCGACACACGAAAAGGCCCGCCTCAACAATGAGGCGGGCCTTTTTCAATGAACGATCATTTGGAAACGATCAGTCGCGCTTCGCGGCCAGCACTTCCACCTCGACGGTGAATTCGGGCTTTGTGAACCCGCTCACGATCATCAGTGTGGATGCGGGGTAGGGCGCAGGGAACAGGGCATTGCGCACATCCATATAGGGCGCCATGTGCTCGCGGCCCGTGACAAAGGCGTTGATGCGCACCACATCCTCGAAATCCATATCCGCGTCCTTAAGAAGCTTGCGGATATTGTCGAAGCATATGCGGGCCTGTTCGGCCGTATCGTCCGGGATCGTGCCGTCCGGGCGCATGCCAAGCTGGCCGGAGCACACGAGAAGACGCGCGCCTTCCGGCACCTGCATGGCATGGCTGTAATTGGAAAAGGGTGGCGGAAGATCACCGGGGTTCACGGGAATGGCCAAGCGTCTCTCCTTCTGACAGATGGGCGGCCGCCATGATGCATGGCAAACCGCGAATGAAATCAGCCGCCCCGTTTCCGGGGCGGCATTTCTGGTCTCGACGGGAGCGAGCGACGGGTTATTTCAGGCCGATGCTGGGATCAATGAACCGGTTCGTCACGACGCTCTGCGGATCGAGGCCTTCCTTGGCGCGCTCATCCAGCCAGGGCTGAACGATATCGAACATGACAGCCACGCGCTCCGTGTCGAAGTCGGCGATCGTGTCATTCGAGCCATTGCCCATGATGCCGCGCTCCTTGAGCGTCTTCCAGCCATATTCGAGCTTGTCCATGGACAGCTTCCACCAGGATGTGGCGTAGCCGCCCTGGGTGAAGTCGTGGATGGTTTCCAGAACCTCGGCCGGGTCGTCCATATAGTCGACGACGGCCTGCTGGATGATCGGCACGAGCTTTTCAAGGCAGGGTGCGAGTTCATCCATCCGGTTTTCCGCAACCGACAGCATGCCGCTGTAATTGGGATAGCCCAGTTCGCCGACGGTGACTGCGTCGATGGGCTTGCCCCAGTTGTT
The DNA here is from genome assembly GCF_030068685.1 of Nitratireductor sp. GZWM139. Taxonomy (NCBI): domain Bacteria; kingdom Pseudomonadati; phylum Pseudomonadota; class Alphaproteobacteria; order Hyphomicrobiales; family Phyllobacteriaceae; genus Nitratireductor; species Nitratireductor sp. GZWM139. The sequence continues at coordinate 35,120 of NZ_JAMQML010000010.1, forward strand.
GCCGGTGGAGAATGCATAGGGTTCGCTGGTGACAAAGCCCTGGTTCAGCCAGGTGCCATTATTGGTGACGAAGTTCTCGCCGTCGCCACGGTAGCCCTCGACAAAGACGTCCTGGGAGACGCCGGACTGCAAGAGGTAGAGGCCGAAGGTGCGCTGAATGGTCGAGACGTAGATCATGCCCTTTCCGGACTCGCCGAAGGCAATGATGTCATCGATGCTGTGGAAGCCGTCCGGATAGGTCTCGCGATCCCAGAACAGGCCCTGCGGGGCGATGTTGAGCGGCGCGACGACACCAACCACCGGGAAGCGCTCGGAGAAGATGAAGGCATTGTCCAGCTCCTGGTAACCCAGATGCGGACGCAGGCCGGCCTTGGAGTTGCCCATGTAGAGGGCCGAATAGGCGGTCTCGCCGTCACCAAGGCCCATGCCGCCGCCGCCCTCGAGAATGACGAGGTCGATGCCGGTGCTGCCCAGCGGGCCGGTATAGCGGCCGCTTTCCATTTTACCGCCGCCACCGATCATCTGGTAGAGCGCACCGTGTTCGGCCTGGGCAAGCCAGTCCTTCTGCACGATGAAGGGATTGGGACACACATCGGCCAGCGGCGTGGTGTAGGCCTTCTTGGCGAAATCGCCCGGCTCCTGAGCCAGGGCCGGCTGCGCAATGGCGGGAAGCGCGGCCATCGCGGTTGCCAGCAAAGCAGTCTTCAAGCTTCTCATTTTCAGTTCCCTCATTGTTGTTGTGGGTCGAGAAGGCATCGGCTCGCGGCGGGAAACCAATGCCAGGCGGAAATGCGGGCGGGCGAAGAGAGGCTGCTCTTCGCCCGCCCGTAGAATTGGCGTCAGGTCTCCTTGCCGCCGGATTCATGCCAGTCCGAGAACAACCAGTGCCCGAGCCAGGTGAAGGCGATGTAGACGCAGACCGACAGGAAGGTCGCAGTCATCAGCGCCGCATACATCTGCTCATATTTGAAGTCGATCTTGGAGTTGATGATCATCTGGCCAAGGCCGCCACGGCCGGCCAGGAAGAACAGCTCCGAGACGATGGCGCTGATGACGGCGAGGCTTGCCGCGATCCGCAGACCGGCGAAGAGCGCTGGCGCTGCAGACGGAAAGCATGCCTTGACCAGCGTCGTGCGCCAGCTCGCGCCCTGCAGGCGGAACAGGTTGATGATGCCGCGGTCAACGCTCTTGAGGCCGAGGAGAAGGGTGATCGGGATGGCGAACATGGTGAACTTGGCCACGATCAGAACCTTCGGCAGCGTGCCGAAGCCAAGCGCCGTCTGGATCAGCGGAATGATGGCGAGCGTCGGGATCGACTGGAACGCGACGATGTTCGGGAACATGGCGCGTTCGAGAATCGTGGCGCGAAACATGATCACGCCGAGCAGGATGCCGACCGGGATCGAGATGCAGAGGCCGGCGAGCGCGATGCCAAGCGTGGTGAGCGAGCGCGTCAGGAGTTCCCAGCGCACGTCCGAAAGGCCGAACGCTTTATCCCAGAGTTCATAGCCCGAGGGCATGAGGAACTGGCGGTGCGGCTCAAGGTTTGCGCGCACCATCGCGTATAAGAGAATGAACATGCCGAACAGGACGAGCGGCGGCACGAGCAGCATGAGGAGGTTTCCAAGCGTCCCGCGCTCTGCCGTGAACGGAACCGGCGAATGTGCAGTGAGATTGGATGAAGGCTGTGTCTGTGTCATCGATCGTCTCAATTCTCGATAGCATTTCGCAGGGATACGGAGACTTCGCTGCAAAGGGTTGCGAACTCGGGCGTGTAGCGAAGCTCCGGATCGCGCGGATAGGCGAAGGGAATGTCGAACACTTCGAGGATCTGTCCCGGGCGGCGCGACATGACGACCACCTTGCTGGACAGATAGACTGCCTCTGAAATCGAGTGCGTGATGAACAGGCCGCTGAAGCCATTGCGCATGAACAGCGACACCAGCTCGTCATTGAGACGCTCGCGGGTGATCTCGTCGAGCGCCCCGAAGGGCTCGTCGAACATGAACACGCTGGGGTTAAGCGCCAGCGAGCGGGCCAGCGATGCGCGCATGCGCATGCCGCCGGAGAGGCGCTTGGGATAATGCTCGGCAAAGCCGTCGAGCCCGACCAGGCTGATCTGCTCCATGGCGATCCTGCGGCGCTCTTCAGGCGAAAAGCCGCGCAGCTCCATCAGAAGCTCCACATTGCCGAGCACCTTGCGCCACGGCAGAAGGGTCGCGTCCTGAAACGTGTAGCCAAGCTGGCTGCGATCCACCTTGACGATGCCCGAGGTCTGGGGGAACAGGCCGGAAGCGATCTTCAGAAGGGTGGACTTTCCGCAGCCCGAAGGGCCGACGATCGAGACGAACTCGCCCTTGCGGATGGTCAGCGAAACATCTTCAAGCGCCTGCGTTCCATCGGGGAACTGCATCGAGATGTTCTCGAAAGAAAGCGCGACATCGTTCCCGGCAATCGGAAGACCGGCGGGAGAACTTGCGTCTCCGGTCCTGCCTCCAGTCCTGTCCGGGGGCTGAGGAACAGCCTGCAATGTCATTATGAGTCCTCCCAGTTGAAATGCGGTGCGCCCGCTAGAAGCGGCTCACCGAAAACGGCGATAGGTCGATCTTGGGTGTTTTTCCCGCCATCAGCGCTGCGACGTGCCTGCCTGTCGGTCCTCCCGAGCAGATGCCGACGTGCTGATGACCGAATGCAAAGACGGTGTTGGAGAAGCGTGGCGAACGATCGATAACCGGCAAACTGTCTGGAAGACAAGGCCTGTGGCCCATCCATTTGGATTGTTCGGTCGTATCGAGTTCGGGGAACATCTCCCGTGCGATTTCTGTCAGTTTGTCCGCGCGCGCATAGTTGGGCGCGGCCTTCAGTCCGGCCAGTTCCACGGTGCCCGCAATCCGCAGGCCGCAGTCCATCGGATTGATGAAGACGCTGCGGGTGTTCCACATCACGGTGCGGTTCACACCGATCTGCGGATTGGGGAATGTGACGTGGTAGCCCCTCTGGGTTTCCAGCGGCACTTTCGCGCCCAGTTTGCGCGCCAGTGGCGACGACCATGCGCCGGCCGCCAGCACCAGCCGGTCGACGGGGAGCTGACCCTCAGTGGTTTCCAGCGCAACCGGCCCATCCGGCCCCAGTGTGACGTCCTTGACCTCGGCGGTGACGAATTTGCCGCCATTCTTCTTCACCTGGTCGGCAATGCTGTTGACCAGAAGATAGGGGTCGACGGTCGAGCCGTTCTCCGGCGCAAAAATGCCGATGTCGAAGCGTTTGTTGAGGGCCGGCTCGAACTGCCGGATCTCGTCGCCGCCCACTTCGATCATTTCGGCGCCGAGATTGCGGCGCAGGTCGAGCGACCATTTCGCCGCCTGAAGCTCCTGGCGGCTCTCATAGATGTAGAGGCAGCCATTCCGGCGGATCAGCTGGTTGAACCCGTCGCCGGTGAGGATGTCGCCATAATCGTCGAACACCGTTTCCATGAGCGAGCGCATCGCCGTGGCCACACGAACGCATTCCTCACGCGTGGCGTGGCTGATGAAGCGGGCAAGCCATGGCGCGATCCACGGCAGATAGGACCAGCGAACCGTGAGCGGACCAAGCGGGTCCATCAGCCAGCCGGGGATCTTCTTCATGACGCCGGGCATCGCCACCGGCAGGATGGCGCTGGGCGAGACCGAACCGGCATTGCCGAACGACGTGCCGAGCCCCGGCTCCAACCGGTCCACCACCGTCACGCCAAAACCCTCGCGCTGCAGGAACGCGGCGCAGCTCACGCCGACAATGCCTGCGCCTATGATGGTGACATGTCCCTTGCTGACGGTCATGTGTTCATCTCCCCCCGGTCAAATCCAGTCTGTGATGGAAATCATTCGGCGAAGAGGTAGGTCTTGCCGGGAGAGGGGGACCAGTCGGGATCCTTCCAGGCGATCATCTTGCCGGGATTGAGAAGCCCCTTCGGGTCGGCCTGTTTCTTGAAGGCCAGCTGATGGGGGTTGGTCTTCTTCATGCCGCCTTCTTCCAGCGTGATCCGGTGCGGATTGAAGACCGGCAGGCCGAGTTCCAGCTCGAGTATCTGGATGATTTCCTCAAGCCGCTCATTGCTGGTGTGCCGCACGATCGGAATGCCCACGGGCGAGACAACGCCATCGAACCGGGTGAATTCGAAATGCAGCAGCAATTCGTCTCCGAACCGCTCTTTCACCTCGGCGAGTTTTTCGAACATCACCGGGCGCGGGATCATCATTTGCAGATAGGTGATGGTCGGATCAACGCGCAGCGCGCGCAGCGTCGTGTGGTTCCACGCAAGCTCGAAAGCCGCCGGCAGCTTCACGCCCTCTTCCAGCTGGTCATAGCGCAGCCTGAGCGTCGCACCGTCGAAGCCTTCGACAACCTCAACGAGCCGGTCCAGCGTTTCCGTGGAGACGGTCACGGCCACAACGGCCTCGCTTTCCTCCAGATAGGGGCGGTGCCTGCGGAAATAGTTGAACGGAATGGGCGCCTCGAAATTCGAAAGCATGCGCTTGCAGACCGTGTCGTCGTCGCCGATCTCGAGCGCCAGCCTGCAGGAGTTTTCGAATGTGTCGACGCCGATGATCACGTCGACCCAGTCGGTCGCCGGATCGGCAGGCATTTCCACCTCGACGATGACGCCATTGACGCCATAGGCATGAGCGGCCTTGCTGATGTCGCTTGCGCCGACCAGATCAATGATTTGCGGCGTCTCTTCCATGGTGACGAGGCGCAGACGGCGGATATTGGCCGGATTGCGCAGACCGCCCCAGCGGATCGCACCCACACCGCTGGACCCGCCGGCGATGAAGCCGGCGATGGTTGCCGAGCCCATGGTCGAGGGGAACAGGCGGATTTCCTTGCCGACCGCGCGCAGCGAGCGCTCGATATGCTCGATCACCGTGCCGCCCTGCGCCACGAAATAATCGTCGCCGATCTCGAGGATCTCGTTCATGTGCTTCATGTGCAGAACGACGCCGCCGGAAAGCGGCATGGCCTGACCGTAATTGCCGGTTCCGGCCCCGCGCGTGGTGACGGGAACGTCATGCTTCCAGCAGGCGGCGAGAATTTCGACCACTTCTTCCACGCTGCGCGGCGCAATGACCAGATCGGCCGTCACGTCGTCGAGCTGTTCCTTCAGGATCGGGCTGTACCAGTAAAAGTCACGGCTCTTCTGGCGCACCGTCTGGGGATTGTCGTCGATGTCGAGATGGGCCAGCGCCTCGCGGCACGCTGAAATATCTGCAGTCATGAGTACTCCATCGCGAAAAGATCGCGCAGATTGAAGGGAAGCGGTTGAAGCGGCACGCCACCGCGCAGAACGACGCGGCCGGCCGAAGAACGGCTCATCAGGTCGAGCCAGTCGCTGGCATCGAGAATGATCAGGTCGGCAGGTGCGCCTGCCGCAACAAGGCCGTGCTGGCCGAAGCCGCAGGCCTTCGCGGCCTCGCGGAACTGGCGGGCCGCCCAGCTGCCGATGTCGGTTTCGAGATGCGCTGTCCGCACCGCAGAGCGGAAAACGTCGACCATGTCGAAGTCGCCGTAGGGATAGAAGGGATCCTGCACATTGTCGGAGGCGAAGTGCACGGATGCGCTGCCCGCAGCCAGTTCGCGCACGGTGGTCATGCCGCGCCGCGACGGCGTTGCGCCATTGGAGCGGTCCTGCAGGAACAGGTTGGAGTGCGGGAGCGAGACGATATGCACGCCGGCCCGCGCCACTTTATCGATGATGCGGTCGCGGTCTGCCATCGGCATGGAGCTGAGCGAGCAGCAATGTCCGGCCATGACCGGGCTCTTGAAGCCGGCGCGCAGAATGCTGTCGCAGATCAGTTCGAGCGCCATGGCGTCGGGCGCAAGCGTTTCATCGACATGGAAATCGACCGCGAGCCCGGTTTCGCCGGCGCAGGAAAACAGCGCATCAAGGCGTTCCGGCGTTGCCGTTTTCGGCGCTATGAACGCGCCCAGAACGCCGCCGAGACGGCTGATCTGGCGGCAGCGTTCGATGAATTCCGCCTGTTCGACGCGCTCCAGCGCCATCAGCGCGACGGCCTGAAGCGCAATGCGGCCCCGCCAGTCGCTGCGCATTTCGTCAAAAACGCGCCAGGCTTCGCTCTCATCCGGCATGACCGGCGTGTCGAGATGGGTGCGGATCGCGGACGTGCCATGCAGATAAGCGCGTTCAAGCGCCTGACTAATGCGGCTTTTCAGGTCGGTCTGCGACCAGTTGGCGGCATCCGCGCCGGAAAGCTTCACGGCGTCCAGAAGTCCGCCATGGGGAATGCCCGTCCGCCTGACGATATAGGCCTTGTCGAGATGGACGTGGGAATCGATGAATGTGGGCAGAACCATCCGCCCTGCGAGATCCAGTTCAGCGCCGCCATTGTTCTCCGGCGTCAGCGCGCCATCCGCCGTGATGCCGAAATCCATGGTGGCAAGGCCGCTGTCATGATCCAGCGCACGGAGCGGAAACCCCTCTGCCAGAGCAACCGGGACGCGGGCATTGGTGAACCAGCGGCTCTTTTGTGTCTCGCAGGCGCGGATGTTCATACGCGCGGCGCTCCGAAGGGGATCGCATAGCGCGCCACCTCTTCGAGAAGCCGGGCATAACGTGTGGCTGCATGCTCGACGAGCGCCTTGCCCGTTTCCGGCGTCGCCAGCGCGGCATTGCCAGCGGCTCCATCGGCGTTGAGATCCTTCATGGTCCAGCCCGTGGAAACGGGGCCGAGCAGGCGCAGAACATCATTCGACTGGGCGACCGTACGGGAGGCCGGTACGAAGTTCTTCGCCTTTTCCATGGAAACCAGATCGGGGCGCAGATGCAGCATGGCGGCAGTCTCCACCAGTCCGCCGTGAATGCCGTCGCGCAACTCCTCCTCAGGGATCAGGCCGGGCGGATAGCCCATGCTCATCCAGCCGGCGGCGACGCAGAACATCTCTTCTTCAAGGCGCAGGGCGCGCGCTGCGATCTGCAGCACCGGCACATTGCCCCCATGCGCATTGAGGAAGACAAGCCGGCGAATGCCCGAACGCGCGACGCTTCTGCCGATCTGCATGAGCACGGCCTGAAGCGTTGCTGCGTCGAGGGTCAGAACGCCGGGAAAGCCCGTGTGTTCATCGGATTTGGCGACGGCGACCGGCGGCAGAACCAGCACCTGCGCGTCCTCCACGCGCTTCGCCGCTTCCAGTGCAATCCCCTCTGCAAGCGTGGTGTCGGTGCTGAGCGGCAGGTGGGGACCATGCTGCTCAATGGCGCCCACAGGCAACAATGCGACAGTCGCATCATCGACCAGTGTTTTCAGGTCGTCAGCAGAAAGCTCGCTCCAGAGACGAAAGGCCATCAATTCACCGATTATCGAACATTAGTTCGCTTAGCGTTGCAAGAAAGCAGTCGGACGTCAAGCAGGTTTGTGCGATCCCGAGCCGCTGAAAGCGCGAAATTGAAAGGTTCGGCATTTGGAATTGACAGAGAAGCGGTCAGCTGTCGTTATAATAATTGATCAAAAGTTCGATTATCGAATAAAATATGAGAGCGGGAATGATTGCAGTTCGACAGCTGAACAGCGCCAGTTTTGCACCCTATGGCCATGTTGCCTGCGCGGGGCAGGGGATAACAAAGTCGATCCGGGCCGATACGGTGCTTTTGACGAAGTCTCCTTCTGTCTTCCAGCATGATGCCGAGGCGGTCGATCTCGCTCTGGATTTCTATGATGTGCAGCCTGAGGGCGATGTCGTGCGCATCAACCAGGCCGAGCGCCATGAGCACAGTTCGCAGATGTTCGTGCCCATGTCCGTCACCCGCTACCTCGTGATCGTGTGGGAAGGCCATCCCCATGAAAGCGCCGCCCATGGCTTCATCGGCGGGCCGAAGGATGTGGTTATCTACAATCCCGGCGTCTGGCATCACGGCATCATCGCCCTTGATGGGCCGGGGCATTTCGCTTCCACCATGTGGCGCACGCGCGGCGGCACGGACGTGGAATTCCTGCCGCTTGAAACGGCGCTCGAAACCCGACTGCAAGAGGCCGTCTCTTGAGCGCTCTGGGCATCGATATCGGAGCCTCGACCGTCGACCTCGCGCTGTCGGCGAACGGCGTCCTGCGCACCGGAAAGATGACGCGGGGCGCGGGAGCGGTGGCCGAAGAGATCGCGGCTGCGATCCGGCATTTTTCACAGCAATGGGCGTTTGAACCCACAGCGCTTGAAGAGATCCGCCTGGGCTCAACAGGCGCGGTGAACATGCTTCTTGGAAAGCAGGTCGCCCGGGTTGGTCTGATCACCACCAGCGGCTTTGCGGACACGCTGGCGCTTGCCCGGCAGAACCGTTCCGAGCTTTACGACCCGGTCGCGCGCTCGCCATCCCCCACATTTCTGGTAATGCCGGACGGCATCCACGAGGTGGAAGGCCGGCTCGACAGGAACGGCGCGGAAATCGTCCCCCTGTCGGTCGATCAGATCCGTGCGGCGGGAGCAGCACTTCGCGATCAGGGCGTGGAGGCCATTGCGGTCTGCTTTCTGTTCTCCTTCGTCAATCCGGCGCATGAGCGCCTCTGCGCCGATATTCTTTCAGAAGTCGCGCCCGGCGTTCCCGTCATCCTGTCGCACACGGTCGACGGCAATGCCCGCGAATATGAACGCACGGTCTCGGCCTGTCTGGAAGCCGCCCTTTGCCCGGCGCAGCAGGTAAATGTGGACCGCATCGCAGACGAACTTGAAGGGCTCGGCTTCTCGGGCCGCCTCTCCTTTGCGGATTCGCGTGGTCATCTCGTAACGCCAAAGCTGGCTCGCACTGCGGCTGGCCGGCGGTTGATGGGCGGTCCTGCGGCCTCTGCGCTTTTCTCCGCATCACTCGCAGAAATGGCAGGTTCCCGGCAGGCGCTTGCGCTCGACATGGGTTCCACCAGCACGGACATTGTGCTGCTGGAAAATGGCGCACCGGCCCTGACGCATTACAGCGTCGTCGCCGGCGTGCCCGTGCGCAATCCCATGGCCGACATTCAAAGCGTCGCTCTGGGCGGCGGCGCGCGGGCACAGTGGGCGGGCGCTGCCGGCATCCGCTTTTCAGGCGATGCCAATACCGATGCGCCCACGCTTACCGACGCGCTCGTTTCGCTGGGGCAATTGCCCGCCGCACTCGCGCCGGATGCGGGCAACCGCATTGCCCGCCTTGCCGAAGAGGCGGCCGTCGGGCGTGACGAACTCGCCGCGATGATCCGGGACGCGGCGCTCGACAGCGTCGTGGCCGCCCTTGTTCGTTACGCGGTCGACCGAAATGTCGACCCGGCAGCCGTGCCGCTGATTGTCGGCGGCGGCCTTGGCGGTGTCATGGCGCATGCGCTGGGCGAGCGGCTTGGCGTCAACCGCATCATTGTTGATGAACTCGCCGCAGTGTCGGGCGCTGCCGGTCTTCTCCTGGCCCGGCATGTAAGCGAAGCGTCGGAAACGCTGAACGCGCCCCTCAATGGACTGACCGACGAGCGCCTCCGACAGGCGCTCGACACACTCCGTGCAGAGGCGCCAGCCGCCAGCAAGGGTGTTGTTCAGATCACGATAGCGCCGAACGCCTTCATGCACCCCGTCACGCTCACCCTTGATGAGGGGCAGCCGACGGTGGAGACCATTCGCGAAGCCTTCACTGCCTATCACACCGAGCGATTTGGCAATCCGTCGCGCGAGGCGGGGTTCGTGTTCAGGATCGGGCGTTTCCTCCTTGAAGAACAGAAGGCGCTGGAAAAGAAGCTCGCCGGGGGCGAGGCCATGGGCCTTCAGCCTGCCCCTGGCTGGGAGCGCGTCATCGAAGGCGGGCTGGTGTCCTTTGTCAGGCGCAATTCAGCCGCCGTGGCGCTGCGTCCCGAGACATTGCAGATGCGCCTGAATGCCATCGCCCAGACCATGCAGGAAATGCTCTTCCGCACGGCGGTCTCGCCCGTGGTGCGTGAAGGAAACGATGCAGCCGCAGCACTTTTGACCCCCACCGGAGAGCTTCTGGCGCTTTCCGACGCCATTCCGCTTCTTCTCGGGGCGCTTGATGGCTCCGTGCGTTCAATGCTTGAGCATTTCCCGGTCGAGACGATGCGCGAGGGCGATCTCTATCTCATGAACGACCCTTTCCTCGGCGGGACGCATCTGCCCGACCTGACGGTGATGCGGCCGGTCTTCGCAGAAGGAAAGGTGATCGCGCTCGCGGCGAGCATTCTTCATCATCAGGATATTGGCGGCATGCGGGCAGGCTCCGTGCCGCCGGATGCGGTGGACATTTTCCAGGAGGGTATGCGCCTGCCGCCGCTTCGGATGGGCGCAGGCGACCGGATCGACCCTCTCGTGGTCAATCTCATCAGCGCCAATTCACGCGCGGCCGACACGGTGCTTGGCGATCTCTCCTCGCAGATCGGCGCGGCGGTGAAAGCCGGTTCGCTTCTCGGCAGTCTGGCTGAAGAGATAGGAATGGATGCCTTCGCCACAGGCATCGTGACCTGTCTGGAGCGGGGTGCGGCGCTCGCCCGCGACACGATTTCCGCCATGGCTCCGGGGCCACATGTGGCGAGCGGTCAGCTCGATCCTGCGCCGGGCCTGCCGGAAGTGCGGATTGCGCTCAGCCTCGACTGCGGCGACGGCCTTTTCCGCGCAGATTTCACCGGCACGAGCGGGCAGGTGGCCGCACCCATCAATTGCGTGCGCTCAGGCCCGTTCGCGGCTGCATTCTACAGCCTGCTCAGCGCGATGGGCGATACGGTGTTCCGCAATGGCGGCGTGGTGCGGACCATGGAACTGGTCCTGCCGGAAAACTGCGCGATCAATGCCTCGCCGCCGGCAGCCGTCAATGCGCGCATGGGCATTGTGCGCAGCACCACATCGACGCTTCTGCAAGGGCTCGCCCGGGCTTTGCCGGAGACCATGCCGGCAGCCAATTCGGGCATGTCCTTTGTGCTGGCCTTTTCGGGCGCGGGCGCAGATGGAAAACGCTTCATCGCCACGGAGATCATCGCCGGCGGTGCCGGCGGCGGCCCGCAGAGCGATGGCGTTTCGGGCATATCCACCGATGTCGGCAACGCGATGAACATGCCGGGCGAAGCGCTGGAATCGCAGATCCCCGTGCGTCTGGTAAGCGCCTCTATTCGCCGTGGCTCCGGCGGGGCGGGGCGCTATCGCGGCGGTGATGGCATCCAGCGCCGATATCTCGCCCTGCAGGACGGCATCAATGTTTCGCTGCGCGGCGACCGGTTCAGACATGTTCCCGATGGACTTCTGGGTGGCGGTGCGCCGCAGCCTGCCGCCGCCCGCGTCGTGCGGGCCGATGGAACGGTGGAGGAACTGGGCAGCCGTTCAGCCCCGGTTCTTCGCCGCGGGGATCAACTGGTCGTTGAAAGCTGTGGCGGAGCCGGGTATGGCGTGCAGGAAGGATAGGCGCTGCTGATCGAAGCGCCTGCCCGCAGGGCGGCATACTGTTTGAATTTCGGATACGATAAGATCGCGGATAAGCGCCGCTGGGGCGCTGGAGGCCAGCTTAGTCATGATACTGCATCACCTGCTCGACAAGGACGACAAGGAAGTATCCCTGACGTTCGGCAAGGGCCTGTCCGTTATCATGGCTTTCGAGGGGCGTAACAGCGAACTCACCATTTCGGAAATCGCCGAGAAGGTGGAGCTGAACCGCGCGGTGACACGGCGTCTCGTGCGCACGCTGGAGCAGCTCGGTTTCGTGGCCCATGATCGCGGGCGCTATCAGCTAACGCCGCGCGTGCTGCGGCTGACGCGCGGGTTCCTCGAAACCCGCAGCATTCCGCAGGTGGTGCAGCCAGTTCTGCGCAACGTCTCTCACGAGATCGGAGAATCGGTATCCTTCGCCATGCTGGATGGCGACGAGGCCGTGTATGTCGCCCATGCTTTCGTGCCGAGCCGCTTCACGCTCAACATGGTCACTGTCGGCAGCCGCGTGCCGCTGACGCCGACTGCCGCCGGCCGCGTCATCCTCGCATTCCTCGACAGGGAAGAGCGCGAAGCGATCCTCGATCGCCTCAGCCTGTCTGCCTATACGGAAAAAACGCTGGTCGAGCGCCGGGAGTTCACCGACCTTTTGAACTCCATCCGGTTCAGCGGCTTCTCGTTCAGTGAATCGGAATATGTGGAAGGCGTCAGCTCGCTCGCCCTTCCGGTCTTTGACCGCGACAAGCGTGTCGTGGGCGCGGTGTCGATCATCTTCCCGCAGGGCCAGTATGACGAAAACGACCTTCACGACCGCTTGATCGAAAAACTGCTGCGCTGCACGAACGACATCGGTGCGGTGTTCTAGAACGAACGCAATCCGGCTTCAGTCCATCCAGACATCTGTGCGCAGCCGGAACCGGTTGGGGTCGTAGATCGCGTGGGTGATCTCAACGAGCCTGCCATCTTCGGCGTAGAGCTCCGCATCGAGCGCAATGACGGGCATGCCCGCTTCCAGCCCGATGGAGGCGGCGGCCTGCGACGGGCAGGCAAGCGCCGTCACGGACTGGCGCAGCCGCGTGATCTGCAGATCAAAGAGACCTTCGATCAACTCGAAGACCGAGCCGCCCACCCGGTCGAGAACCGGGTCGATCCCCGCAAACGCGCCATCGACAAACATGACCAGCCAGCTGACCGGCTTTTCGGACTGGCCGAGAAAACGTTCCGCCGTGATCTCCAGCCAGAAGCCGGTGGAGCTTTGATGCTTGCCCAGAAACGGGCTTTCGCCATCGGCCACGTGACGCGTCTTGAGCACCTCAAGCCGTGAACTCTTCGTCAGGCTGAGCAGTTCCGGGAAACCGCTGGTCGCCATGCGCAGGCTCTTTTGCGGCTGGTTGGAGACGACAATTGTTCCAAGCCGGCGGCGTCTTTCGACCAGCCCCTCGCTTTCCAGCTCGGCCATGGCGCGGCGGAGCGTGGTGCGGCTCACATTGTAGTCGGCAGCAAGATCGACCTCCGGCGGCAGCCTTTCGCCCAGTTTCAGCGCGCCGGACGTGATGCGGTCGCGCAGCGTCTGGGTGAGTTGGGCGTGGCGGGGAAGAGGTGCATTCATCGATCAGATACTGCTCGGCAACCAGAGGACAATTTGCGGAAAGACTGCAAGTAGAATGGCAAAACCCAGCATGATTAGGAAGAAGGGAAACACCGCTCTGAAGAGAAACGACATCGGAAGACCGGTGCGCGACTGAATAACAAACAGATTGAAGCCGACCGGTGGCGTGATTTGCGAAATTTCGACGGCGATCACGATGAAAATGCCGAACCAGACCGGATCAAACCCGGCTGCGACCACCAGCGGCAGGGTGATCGGCAGGGTCATCACGATGATCGACGTGCCGTCGAGGAACATGCCGATCAGCACATAAAACGCCAGCAGGAAAACGATCAGCATCATCGGCGAGAGCTCAAGCAGTGCTATCTGCCCTGCAATCGCCTTCGGGAGCCCCAGAAAGCCGAGCGCTGCGTTCAAGAGGGCCGCGCCGGCAAGGATCAGCCCCATCATGGCGCTGGTTGCTACGGCGCTGCGTCCGGCCATCGCCAGCCCCTTGAAGGTCAGGCCGCCGCGCACCCAGGAAAGGATCAGCGCGCCCAGAACACCGGTCGCGGCAAGTTCGGTCGGGCTCGCCAGCCCGAAATAGAGCGCGCCCATGATGCCGCCGATAAGCGCGACCATCGGGCCGATTTCCCTCAGGCCGCGCCATCGGTCCGCCCAGCTGTAGCGCGCGCGCTCTTCCTGCCGCCCTGAAACCGTGTGCGCCACGGCAATGTAGGACACAAAGATCGTCGCCAGAAGAATGCCGGGAACGATGCCTGCGATGAACAGTTCGAGAATGCTCTGCTGCGCGGCCACGCCATAGATGATCATGATGATCGAGGGCGGGATCAGGAAGCCGAGCGTGCCGGAGCCGGCCAGAGAACCGACGGAAAGCCGCCGGTCATAGCCGCGCGCTTCAAGTTCCGGCAGGGTGACGCGCCCGACAATGGCCGTCGTCGCCGCCGATGAGCCGGAAACGGCGGCAAACAGGGTCGATCCGGCGACATTCACATGCAGCAATCCACCGGGCAGGCGGGTCACCCATGGTGCGAGGCCGGAAAACAGCGACTGGCCGAGCCGCGCCGTCACCAGAATATCGCTCATCAGAATGAAGAGCGGCAGCGCCAGCAGTTCCTGTGCGGTGAGCGACGACCAAAGGAGTTTGCCCGTATAGGCAATCAGCGGCAGGTTGGGCTTGAAGACGGCAAGCAGCGTGAACGCAACGCCAAAGAGCGAAAGCCCGACCCAGACCGAGCCCAGCAGAAACGCTGTAAACAGAAGAAGCGTGAGGAGCCCGATCTCAAGCATCGGCTTCCTCCTTGGCAAGCGGCTGTTCGGCCGGCAGGTCGAGCCATAATCGGATCGTGCGGGCGCACAGGTCCAGTACGAGCTGCGCGGCACCCAGAACCGCAAGCGCTTGCGGATAAATGAGTGGCGTGTTCGTGTAGCTCGACTGACGCAGGCCGCGCGCCCATGAATTGGCGAAGAGAGACCAGAAGGAAATCAACACAAGCAGCGCCAGCGCGATGCCGACAACCGTCGCTGCAATGTTTAGCCAGCGCTGTCCCTGCGGTCCAAGAAAGCCTTGCGCAAGCGTCACCCGCACATGGCTGCCGCGCCGCAGCGCCGGGCCGGCGCCGAGCAGGAAGACCCCGGCCATCGCAAAGCTCGAAAATTCCCACGACACCGCCAGGCTGGTGGCGAGAAAGCCACGGCTGAAGACTTCCGCCAGCATCAGGAGGCAAAAGCCGTATAGCAGGATGCTGGCCAGCGTTTCGGCCAGCCACGACGTGGTGTCGGAGAATTTCAGAAAGCCGTGCAACATTGGGCCCCCGGAAGCGGGCGTCCCGATGAAGGACGCCCGGAACTGGCTATTTGCCGGCTGCCTTGGTGTAGGCTTCGATCACCGGGCCTGCCTCGGGCACGCGCTCGATGAACTCGTCCCACATGGTGCGGCCGCTCTCGCCCATCAGCGTCATGAGGCTTTCGTCCGGCTGAACGATGGTCATGCCGTTTTCGGCCAGAGTGTTGCCCTTGGTTTCGTCTTCGGAGGCCGAGAGCGCCCAGAACTCACCCTGCATCTTTGCAGCCAGTTCCTCGATCTTTGTCTGCTCTTCCGGCGAAAGTGCGTTCCAGGTGTCGAGATTGACGGTGACGGCGTCCGAAGAGGTGGACCACTGCATGGGGCTGAAAAAGGCGGTGAGATCCCACAACTTGCCATCCACGCCCGAGGAGGTGGAGGTGGCCACGCCGTCGATGGTGCCAGCGGCCAGAGCCGGCGCGACATCGCCCCAGGGCATTTCCAGCGGGGCTGCGCCAAGCAGCGTCAGGAACTGGAAGCTGGCCGGGTTGAATGCGCGAATGCGCACGCCTTCCATGTCTGCGGCGGAGCTGATCTTCTCGCGCGAGTAGACGCCCGGCGAAGGCCACGGAACATAGTAGAGGATCTTCTGATTGTGGCGCTCGGCGATCTCGTCATAGAGCGGCGATGCGGCTTCGAGGAAGAGTTTCATCTCGTCCTGTCCGCGGATCAGGAAGGGAAGGGTGTCCATCGCCAGAACCGGCTCTTCGCCAGCCTGAAGGAAGAGAAGGACGCTGCCCATCTGGACAATGCCATTTTCCACGGCTGCCAGAGATTCCGAGGCGGAAACGCCAATCTCGCTGCCCTTGTGCACGGTGATCTCGACGGAGCCGCCAGTGGCTTCCTTCACGGCTTCAGCGAACCTGTTTGCCGCAACGTTCTGGAAGTTCGTCTCGGGCCACGGCGTCGAGAAGTCCAGCTTGGTCTGGGCCATTGCCGAACCGCTCACGAGAGCAAGCGCTGCGCCTGCCGCCAGTGCCTTGAGTGAATATGCGATCATTGTCCGTTCTCTCCTCTTGAAGGTGCTATTGTCGGTTCTTCACTTCATTTCAAGCCATAGATCTCATGCGCGACAGCTTGCGTGATCATGCCGCGCCGCAGATCGTCTTCCACGCGTTCCTTCCCGCGTTCGGTTGCGGGGCCAAAGCCGCCACCACCCGGTGTGCGCAACACCAGCGCCTCGCCCGGTGGAACCCGGTAGAGCCCTTTCGACGTGATCTCCGTTCCGTCGGTAATGCGGGCAGCACCCGGCAATCCGGAAAGGCCGCCCTCCCGGCCTTCCGCACCGCGTCTCAGCCGCTCGAATGCGGCGGCGGACACGATCAGCGCCTGATCCTTTGCCGCGCGGATGCGGATCTCCTGCCCGAGCCCGCCACGCCATTTCCCCGCGCCGCCGCTGTCCGGTGCGAATTCCTTGCGCTCATAGATGAGCGGAGCGACGGATTCGGCCACTTCGACCGAAACCACACCGACGCCCGAAGGAAACGCGGTCGTCGACAACCCATCGGATGCGGGCCGTGCGCCCATGCCGCCAAGCGCCACATTGAGCGAAGCGAAACTGCGGGCTTCCGGCCCTGCATCTTCGCCGGAAATCGCCAGAACCCAGAGCGCACCCGCACTTTCGGCAAGGATCTGCCCCGGCATGGCCTGTGCGAGGCAGCCAAGCATCAGGTCCGGCAGGGCCTGCCCAACCACATGCCGCGCGGTGACCGGCGCGGGGCGCTCGGCAGAGACGATCAGACCGGAAGGCGCAGTAATGCGGATTGCCTCCAGCGAGGCGTGGTTGTTGGGCACATGCGGCGCGACCGCAACCTTGATGCCGAAGGAGGCATAGGCCTGACTATAGCCGAGCGGGCAATTGATGCCGCGCGGAGCGGCGGGCGACGAACCGGCCAGATCAACCTCGATCACCCCGTCGCCGATGGTCATCCGCGCCCTGATCTCGATAGGCGCATCGTAACCGTCAAGCGTGGTGTCGGCGCTGTAAGTGCCGGCAGGCAGCCGCGCGATGGCTTCACGCGTGGCCGTGGCGGAGCGCTCGAAGATGAACGCGGCCAGTGGCTGCAACGAGGTCAGCTCGTATTCGGCCATCAGGTCGAGCAGCCGCTTCAGCCCTTCATCATTGCAGCTCATCAGCGAAATGATGTCGCCCCGCGCCTCGCGCGGGATGCGCGAATTCGCCGTGACGATGCCAAGGAAATCCTCGTTCAGAACACCGGCCTTGCGCAGCTTCATCACGGGGAAGAGAACGCCTTCCTCCTGAACGGAGCGCCCTTCGGCCGACCAGCCGAGCCCGCCAATGTCGACCACATGGCAGGTCGAGGCGAGGTAGCCGACAATCCGCCCATTCACGAATGCCGGCGTGACGACGACGAAGTCGAACACATGGCCGGCACCCAGCCAGGGATCGTTGGTGACAAGCACATCGCCTTCGACCAGCGTATCTGCCGGAATGTGCTCCAGCATGGCGCAGACGGAACGCGCCATCGTGTTCACATGGCCCGGCGTGCCGGTGACGGCCTGCGCCATCATGCGGCCTTCCGCATCGAAAACGCCAGCGGAAAGGTCTCCGGATTCGCGAACGATCGCGCCGAAAGCCACACGCAGAAGCGCGTTGGCCTGTTCCTCCGAAACCGAAATCAGCCGGTTCCAGAGCACGTTCATGGCGATGATGTCTGCGTCGGAAAGGGGAGTGGTGGCGTTCATGGCCGCACCTCGCGGTCGAGAATGACATGACCGAAGGGATGAAGCGTAATCGCCCATCCGGTCGGAACGTAGGCGGTGGTCTGGGCTTCGCTCACCAAAGCGGGGCCGGGCAAGGGCTGGCCGGGTGCCAGCCCTTCACGCGGCACCAGCGCGCTTTCGACGAATTCGCCGCGCACCGGGTCAAACACCTTTACCGTTCCGGCAATGGTCGTTTGCTTTCCGGCGTCCGCTGCCGGCGCTTCCACCAGCGGTGCGGCCGGGCCACGGCAGATGAGCGACAGGGCGACCAGTTCGACCGGATTGTTTTCCAGAACGGTGCCGTAGGTGTCGCGGTAGAGCGTGATGAAAGCCTGCTCCAGCGCCTTTGCATCGGCGGGGTTTGCAAGCGGTTTTTCGAGAGGCACGCGCAGGGCATGTCCCTGTCCGCTGTAGCGCAGTTCGGCTGCAAGGCTGATCGTCGCCGGTTCTCCCTCGGCAAGGGCCGGCAGAACCACTGCGGATGCCTCCCTGCGCATCTCTTCCTGCAGCATGGCGAGACGGTTGAGGTCCAGGCGCTCCATTGGCGCAAGCGTCGAGCGGGCCACCTCATAGGCGACCGGCGCACTCAGGAAACCGAGGGCGGACCCCACGCCGGCAAAGGTCGGAATAATGACACGCGCAATGCCCAGCTTTTCGGCAATGCGCACCGCGTGCAGCGGGCCTGCGCCACCGGACGCCATGATCGTGTAGCGCGTCACATCCTTGCCCTGTTCGATGGCGTGAACGCGCGCGGCATTGGCCATCGCTTCCTCGCCCACTTCCAGAATGCCGGCTGCAGCCCATTCGGCAGAGCTCAGGCCAAGCGGCGTGGCGACATGCTCTTCAATGGCGGCGGTCGCAAGCTCCGGCTGAAGCGTGATCTTGCCCCCGGCAAAGCCTTCGGGACGGATCTTGCCGAGCACCACATTGGCGTCGGTGATGGCCGGCATGGCGCCGCCCAGCGCGTAACAGGCGGGGCCTGGAACCGAACTTGCGCTTTCCGGTCCGACCGCGAGCCGCCCAAGCGCATCGCGCCTGGCGATGGAGCCGCCGCCCGCGCCGATCTCCACCAGTTCCGTGGTCGGCACGCGAACCGGCAGGCCGCTGCCCTTGATGTCACGCCATGCGCGGGCGACTTCAAAGCGGCGGGTGGTGGCCGGAACGGCATCTTCAAGAAAACAGATCTTTGCAGTCGTGCCGCCCATATCGAAGGCGAGAAGCTTTGCCTCATCGGTCTCGCGCGCAACACGCGCGCCCAGCGCGACGCCGCCGGCCGGTCCCGATTCCACCAGTCGGATGGGAATGCGGGCCGCCTGTTCCAGCGTCGTCAAACCGCCGCCCGAAAGCATGAGCATGAACTGCCCGGCAAAGCCGCGCTCCCGTAATGCAGCGTCGAAGCGGTGCAGATAATGCGCCATGAGCGGGCGCACATAGGCGTTGGCGCAGGTGGTCGAAAAACGCTCATATTCACGGATTTCCGGCGAAACCTCGCAGGAAAGGCAAATCGTCACCTTGGCGGGCAGGTCTTCGCGCAGCCAGTCGTGAACCAGCTTTTCATGTGCGGGATTGACCGTGGCGTGCAGGAAGCCGACTGCGACCGCCTCAACGCCCTCGTCGCAAAGGCGCGCGGCGAGAGCCCGAACATCCTCGCGATCCGGCGCAGCCAGAACCCTGCCATCTGCGGCGATGCGCTCGCGCAGTGTGAAGCGCAGTTCGCGCGGAACCAGCGCCTGCGGAAGCTGCAGGTCGGTGTCGTACTGTTCAAAACGCTTCTCATAGGCCATCTCGAGGATGTCCCTGAAACCTTCCGTAGTGATGAACGCCGTCTTCGCGCCGCGCCGCTCGATCAGCGCATTGGTGGCAAGTGTCGTACCGTGGATGACCGTGCGCACATCGGCGAAGGAAAGACCCAGCTCCGAAACCAGAAAGGCGCTTCCCTCCAGCGCGGCCTCTTCAGGGGCGGCCGGCGTGGTGAGCAATTTATGCGAATGGATCGCGCCCTCGCGTTCGAGAACGACGTCGGTGAAGGTGCCGCCAATGTCGATGGCAAGTCTGGTCATCGGAACTTCCTAGTCTGTACGATTTTTAATAGTATGAACCTTTCGGTTTGCGCAAGGCTTTTGCGCGCCGGCCCGTTTCTGCCTGTGAGAAAGCGCGCATGGCTGGAGAGCGCCTCCGGTCGAAGGCGCTTTACGAATGTCGCAGTCGGTGACGGGTCAGCGGGGCAGGGAGAGTTCGGCGGCTTCGCGCATCTGCAATGGCGCGGTGATGCCGAGAAGGGCCATGTCGCGGTCCACTTCTTCGCGCAGCAGCGCCGCCACGTGTCGCACGCCGTCCTCGCCGTGGGTTGCCGCTGCATAGAGGAAGGGACGCCCCACGAAGACGAAGTCCGCCCCCAGCATGATCGCTTTCAGAACATCCGTGCCCCGGCGGATGCCACTGTCGAACATGACGGGCATCTCCGGCACGGCTTCCCGTATCGAGGGGAGAACCTGAAGGGGCGAAACGGCTGTGTCGAGCTGGCGGCCACCATGATTGGAAACGATCACCCCGTCGCAGCCCAGCGTCCGGGCCATGCGCGCATCATCCGGGTGCAGAACGCCTTTCACGATCAGGCGGCCCGACCATAGGTCGCGTATGCGGCGGATATCCTCCCAGCACAGCCGGTCGCGCTCGATGGTCGAGCGAACGAGATCGCGGGAGAAAAGAGGCGGGCCCTGAACGGCCTCCATGTTTTCGAAATGCGGCATGCCGCGCATCGCGATTTCACGCCCCAGCGTGCCGAGCGTCCATCGGGGATGGGTGATGCCCTGCCAGACAAGCTGCGGCGTGATGCGAAAGGGTGCATCGAAGCCGTTGCGCGCATTGTTTTCGCGATTGCCCGCCACCGGAACGTCGCCGGTCACCACAAGATGATCGAAACCGGCAGCGGAAACGCGTTTCAGAAGCGGCTCGATGCGCGCCATGTTGCCCGGTATATAGGCCTGAAACCAGCGGCTCCCACCTTCTCTGGCGACCCTTTCGAGCGGCGTCAGGGACGCTGCCGAGCAGATTGCGAAACTGCCGGCGGACGCCGCGCCTCTGGCCAGCACCACATCGCCGTCAAAGGCTGCCAGTGCGCTAAACCCCATCGGCGCAACGCCGAAAGGCACTGGATAGCTCTGATCGAACAGGCGCGTTTCCAGAGAACGCTGCGAAACGTCCTGCAAGATGCGTGGCTGGAGACCGATATGCCCGAAGGCGGCGCGATTGGCGCGCAGACTTGCATCCGTCTCCACGCCGCCGCTGACATATCCGAAAATCGACTTCGGCAGGAGCCGGCGCGCACTGCGCTCGAAATCATCCAGTGAAAGGTGCCCGCGCAGCCTGCGCGGCACCCTGGACGGCTTGCGCCGCGAAATGGAGACCGGGTCCGTGGAAGTCGTATCGTTCATCTACTCAAATTCGCAGCCGCGCGATTGCAGGCTTTCCATCACCCAGCCTCTTTCGACGCTGCCATCGGCAATCTTGGCCATTTCAACCTGTTCTGCGTCCTGTTTCCTGCGCGTCGCGGCGAGGATGGTTTCCGTCTGGTCGAACGGCACTGTAAGCACTCCGTCGCCATCGGCAAGGACCAGATCGCCAGGTTCGATGACCATGCCGTCGATTGCGATGGTGGTGTTCACCTCGCCGGGGCCGTCCTTGTAGGGGCCGCGATGGGTGACGCCCGCAGCGTAAAGCGGAAAATCCATGCGCCGGATCTCGTCGGCATCGCGGATTGCGCCATTGACGATGATGCCCGCGATACCGCGCTTTTTCGCAATCGCAACCATGATCTCGCCGAGGATCGCCGTGGTCAGGTCACCGCCGGCGTCCACAACGATCACGTCGCCCGGTTCGGCAATGTCGAGCGCATGATGCAGCATCAGATTGTCGCCGGGACGGGTGCGGACGGTCAGGGCCGGTCCTGCCAGAACGCTCTGGGCGTCGTGGATCGGCCGCAGCCGCGCGCCACCGGCATACATGCGCGACATGCAATCGCTCACATTGGCGACCGGCAGCTCACGAAACGCGTCAATAGTGCTCTGCTCCACGCGCCGCTGCCGTTTGCGCACACAAAAGCCGATGGTCATAATTCTACTTCCTTCTCAAGCAACAGGGCATTCAAGACTTTGTCGGCAATCATCATGCCGGTACGGCGCAGGCCGGCCTGCGTGGATGCGCCGATATGAGGGGTGCCGATGAAATTCAGGTCGTCCGCGAAAAGCAGCGCGTCAGGCGGAGGCGGTTCGCTCTCGAACACATCCGAGGCAGCGCCCGCGATCTGACCGGACCGCATGGCCTTCGCCAGAGCGGCTTCATCCACGATCCCGCCGCGCGCGCAATTCACTACGAATGCGCCGGGGCGAAGCTGATCCAGCGCCCGCGCGTCGATCAGGTGATGTGTCTCCGGCGTCAGCGGCAGGTGCAGGAAAAGAAGATCCGTTTCTGCCAGAAAGGCGTCGAAATCCGTTTTGCGCACGATGGTTTCCGGCCAAAGCTGCTCCGGCAGCACGGGGTCGTATCCGTGAACCTGCGCGCCGAACCCGTCCGACAGGCGCTTCGCCACCGCACGTCCAATGGCCCCGACGCCGAGAATGCCGGCGCGGCGCTCCGACAATTCGTAGCCGACGCGAACACCGTCATCGCCGTTTCGGCCTTTGCGCAAAGCCTGGTCATGCCGGTGCGGGCTGCGAAGCAGGGTCATGGCGTGCAGCACGGCCAGGTCCGCGACCGATTCGGCGTTCGCCCCTTCGGTCTTGAACACTTCAACGCCGCGTTCCGCCATCAGGGGCAGGTCGATATTATCCGTTCCAGCACCGTGCTTGCCCACGACGCGAAGTGCTGGCAGACGGTCGCAAAGCGTTCTGTCGATCGTGTTGGCGCGCACGATGATCGCCTGAACTTCGTCGCTGCGCGCTTCTGGAAGCGGGCCGGGGCCCAGGATTTCCGTGACCGCACCCAGTTTGTCGAGCGCGTCGGCGTGGATCGGTTCAGTGATCCAGATGACCGGGCGATTGCTCATGCCGCTCCTCACAGTCCGGTTGGGTGGTTTTCAGTAGCCAGTTGATCGCGTGATCGGGCGTTTCATCCGGACCGGCCCCAAAGGAGGCGGTTCTGGCGAACAGGCTTGACGCTGCATCAGCCATGATCGGCCGCATGCCGGCCTTCTCCATGAGGTCTGAAGCGGCAACGATCTCCACATGCCGGCGGGCTGCGTGTTTTGGATGGGTGCGCAGCATTTCGGCCAGGAAGGCATTGATGTCGACTTCCGAGAGGTCGGACAGGGCGAGCGGCAGGTTCTCGCTCTGGTCAAGCGCTGCCGCGGCAAGCTGTGTTTCCACCACAAGCGCTTCAAGGCCCTTCATGAAAAGCGAGCGCAGGAGTTTCAGTGTGCTGGCGTCTCCCGGAACCCCATCAAGGCAGGTCATGCGACAGCCAAGCGGAGCGAGGATATCGGCAACCGCCTGCGCCTTCTTGCCGGCAAGAATCATCGGTGTTGCAACGCCGCCAAGCCCGACAGCGCCCATCACCGTGCCGTCAACGAGCCGGTCTCCCAAAAGCTCCTGCGCCGCGTGCATCGCCTCGGGCGTCGAGGATGTGAGATCGAGCACGGGGCAGGCACCCGGCCGCTCGCCAATCGCTGCTTCGATCTTGAGGCTCACGGAGGCCGGCGTCAGAACGACAGTCAGGTCCATGCCGTCAAGTGTGTCAGGAAGCGTGTGCGATGTATCAATCCCCAGCCTGCCTGCCGCTTCCATGGCGGTTGCATTCAGTGCGGGGTCTACCGCAGTGACTTTTGCGCCTGCTTTTGCGAACGCCTCGCAATATACCCGGCCTGCGGCGCCGAAGCCGACGACCAGCAACCGGACACCGTGAGTGCCGGACGAATCATTCATTTCTTTGTCTCCTCCCGAGCGCCATATGGCATCGGATTGCCATTCAGGTTGATACAAAAAAAATACAAAAAGCAAGACAGAAACCAGAGCCGGCTTTCATTTTCATTTCTAGAACGGGGCCCTTCGCAAAATTTTAGCGCGTAAAAACAATAGGTTTTGATATTTTTGCATGAGCCGTGCAAAAATCTCTTTACGCTGGCGCATCCCTGAACTTAACGTAATATGTATCCATAATGCCTGTGAGGAGCACGGGCCAAGGGAGGAAACATGATCAAACTTGCCATCGCTTCGGCGCTCGTCGCCGGGTCCATCACTGCCGCACACGCCGAATATCCCGAGCGCCCGATCAACATGATCGTCGCCTACAGCGCCGGTGGCGGCACCGACATTGCCGCGCGCACGCTCGCGCCATTCATTGAGAAATATCTCGGCGAAGATGCTTCCATCGTTGTTCTGAACCGCCCCGGCGCAGGCGGCGAAATCGGCTTTACCGAGCTGGCGCAGTTCAAGCCGGACGGCTACACGATCGGCTTCATCAACACGCCGAACATCCTGACAATCCCGATTCAGCGCAAAGCGCGCTACTCGCTCGAGAGCTTCACGCCGATCGCCAATGTGGTCGACGATCCGGGCGCTTTCAGCGTGCTTCCGTCCAGCGGGATCAAGACGTTCGACGATCTGATCGCCTATGCAAAGGAAAACCCGGGCAAGCTGACCTATGGCTCCACGGGCATCGGTTCCGACGATCACCTCTCGGCGCTGGAGTTCGAGCGCATGACCGGCGTTCAGCTCAAGCATGTTCCCTTCCCGGGAAATGCCGATGTGCGCACGGCGACGCTCGGCGGCCACATCATGATGGCCAGCATGAACATCTCCGAGACGATTGCCGACGTTCATGAAGGCGCGCTGCACGCGCTTGGCCAGATGTCCAATGAACGCTGGGATGGCGCGACCGAAGTTCCGACCTTCAAGGAAGAAGGTTACGACGTGATCATGGGCTCCATGCGCGGCATCGCCGCCCCCGCCGGCGTTCCTGAAGATGTCGTCGCCAAGCTGGAGGAAGCGCTGAAGGCTGCCGTTGCGGATCCGGAATTCCAGACAAAGGCGAAGGAACAGCATCTGGCGCTGTCCTACATGAACGCAGCCGCGTACAAGGCGGAGCTCGAGTCGCTCGACGCGACGTTCCGCGAGCTTTGGGAGACGACGCCCTGGGTTCAGGAGTAGTCGCAAGACCGGTTGTTGTCGGCGGGGCCTGGGTCGTCATGCGTCCATTCGGATGCACAAAGGACGATCTCATCTGTTGATGAAGCATCGGAATAACCGAAAAGCGGTTTCCGTTTTTCGGTCCGATGCTCTGGCCCCGCCTTCACTGTTTGGAGTGGGAGGGGGATGTGAGACGAGCCGTTTTTGAAAGCGGATTCGCACTGGCGGCCGTTGTGCTGAGCCTGCTGGGTCTGCTTGAGGCCTGGAGATATTCGGGCGAGGGCGGTTTGATGCCGCGTGGCGTCATGACCCTCATGCTGGTTCTGTCAGGCTTATGGCTCGCCCAGTCCGTCAGCGCCCTGCGGCAGGCGGATGGGCCGATGCTTGCCCCCACTTCGGCGCAGCTGCGTGGCGCGCTCCTGCTGATTGTTGCAGGCGCAGCACTCCTCTTCGGCATGCGATTTGTCGGCTTCTACACGAGTGCGGCCATCATCGTGCCGACGCTGGCCTGGGGACTCGGATACCGAAACCTGAAGGGCCTCATCATCGGCACGGTGCTGTTCGTCTGTGTGCTGATCGCCGTGTTCCGTTTCTTGCTGGTGGTCCCCTTGCCGCCCGAGATTATCCTCTTGCCGTTCGGAGGCTGATATGGGGGACGTTTTTCAGCATATTCTTGACGCGCTGCCGCTGGTTTTCTCGCTGGGGACCATCATCGCGATGATCGGCGGAACGATCATCGGCATCGCGGTTGGCGCGCTGCCCGGCCTCTCGGCCACGATGGGCATCGCAGTCCTCATTCCCCTGACTTTCACCATGGAACCCGTGGTGGCGCTTGGCATGGTCGCGGGCATCTACAATGGCGCGATGTATGGCGGCTCGATCCCGGCCATTCTTCTACGCATTCCGGGCACGCCCGCGGGCATTGCAACCGTGTTCGACGGCTATCCCATGGCGCAGAGCGGCCATGCGAAGCTGGCGCTGCGCATCTCGCTGGTTTCTTCCAGCATCGGCTCTGCGGTCAGCGCAATTGCGCTTCTGTCGCTCGCGCCGCCGCTCTCGCTGATCGCACTGAAATTCAGCGCCGCGAACTATTTCTGGCTTGCCATCTTCGGCTTGATGACGATTGCCGTTCTTTTGTCCGAGAACCCGGTAAAGGGGCTTCTTTCCGCCTGTTTCGGTCTGTTTGTCGGCATGATCGGCATCGACATGATGACCGGTATGGAACGCTTTGCCTTCAATGAGCTGGAACTCCTCAGCGGCGTGAACATCATCGTGTTGCTCACCGGTCTCTACGCCATCCCGCCAGCCATCGATCTGGCATTGAGCCCGAAAAAGCCCGATGCCGAAGTAAAGGCGATAAATGAAGAGGAAATGGCCTTTCGCTGGTCGAGCCTGATCCCGGTCTGGATCCGTTCGTCGATCATCGGTGTCGTGACCGGCATCATTCCGGCACTTGGCGGCAATGTCGCCGCCCTGTTTGCCTGGAACGAACAGCGACGCAGCGATGCCGACAAGGACAAATACGGAAAGGGCGCACCGGAAGGCGTTGCCGCACCCGAATGCGCCAACAATGCCGACACGGCGGCAACGCTTATCCCGGCGCTGACACTCGGCATTCCGGGCAGTTCGGTGGCCGCCGTCATTCTCGGCGCGCTTCTCGTGCATGGCCTGATCCCCGGTCCGCAGCTTTTCCGCGACAAAGCCGAGATCACCTACGGTTTCATGCTTGCGATGCTGGTCACCTCCGGGCTGATGCTCATTCTGGGCAGTGTCGGCGCGCGGGCCTTCGTCAATGTCCTGAAAATGCCCACGCAGCTCCTGGCCCCCATGATCTTCGTAATGGCCACCATCGGCGTGTTCGCCATTCACAACAGCATGTTCGAAGTCTGGCTGATGCTGGGTTTCGGCGTGCTGGGCTATGCGATGGAGAAGATGGATATCCCGACGGCCCCGGCGGTTCTTGCGGTCATTCTCGGGCCGATTGCAGAAGAGAACCTGCGCCGCGCCCTCCTGATTTCGGGCGAGGGCGTGTTCTCGCTGTTTCAGGATGTTATTTCGCTGCTTCTGGTGGCGCTCATTCTCGCAACCACTGCACTGCCTCTCGCCATGAAAATGTGGAGGCGCAGAAGAAGCCGGATCGAAGCGCTTGCCAGCAGAGATTAGAAAGGCTGTCTTGCCAATTTCAGAAGGCTGCGCCATGCGCGGCCTTCTTCACGTATGATGGGGAGTAGTATGAGGAGGCCGGCAGAGTCGCGTGATGCAGGAGGTAGCAACATGAATGTGACAGACACCGTTTACGTCAAGCTGAGACGGCGCCTGATCTCTGGCTATTACGATCCCGGCACCAAGCTGAAAGAGGAAATGCTGGCAAGCGAGCTGGAGGTCAGCCGGACCCCGGTGCGCAGCGCCATTGCGCGGCTGATCTCCGAGGGGCTTCTCATGCCGGGCGAAAAGCGCGGTGCGCTGGTCACCCCATGGCGCGAAGAGAACACGGCCGATGTCTTCACATTGCGCATCCTTCTTGAAGGTCACGGGGCTTTTCTGTGCGCCCAGCATGCCACCGACGAGCAGATAACCCTGCTTGAAAACACCTGCGATGAGATGGAGCAGGCTTTTGCCGCGCGTTCAACGGGCTGGGTGAAGAAGCTCGATGCGGGCAACCGCACCATTCACGAAATGCTCTATGAGGGATCGGGCAGCGTGCATCTGCGCCTGTGCGGCCGGCATCTTCTGGAAATCCCGCAGGTGATCGGCGGCTTCTTCATCTATGAGGACGCCGATATCGAAGAGAGCCTTCGCCAGCACCGGGAGATCGTCAAGGCAATTCGCCTCGGGAATGGCGAATGGGCGCGGTCCGCCATCGCCTGTCACCTGAATGCTGCGCTGGAGCGCTTCAGGCGCCGCACCGGGGGCAACTGAGCCGCCCCCGGAAAATGCCCGTTAATTGAAAACCGCTCAGGCGGTTATTCGACGCCAAGGAAACGGAAGGGTTCGGCCTTCTGGAAATCCTCGTTGACGACGCCGGAATAGATGTTCGTCTGGTTCGGCCCGAGATCGAGCTTCATGACGCTGCCGGTTTCTTTCGAAAGATCCAGCTTGTTCATGTCGACCCAGAAGATGTTCGGGGTGAGCGCAGACTCGAAGAAGTAGAGCTTGCGCTCGTGATCGGCGACGGTGCGCCAGCGGGTCGAGGAAATGTTCGGCTGTTCGGGCGTGGAAATGCCGAAGGGAACCGAAGCATTGCGGATCACGCTGAAAGCGCTCGCGATGGTTTCGACCGCATTGTCCGTCTTCGGGATTGCGTTCACATAGAAGGAAGCGCGGGCGAAGCGGTCGGCTGCGCGGTTGGTGCCGGGCAGCATCACGGTGCCGCCAATCTGCTTCCAATACGCATTGAGCGCCAGCTGCTGATCGAAGGTCGGCGAATTGGTCATCACCTGATAGTCGCGGCTGTGGTGGATGACCTGCTTGCCGTCGATATATTCCACGATGGCGCTGTCGCCGCTCGCATCAGAGATCGAAAGATGAAGCGTTGCCAGCCGGGTTTCGCCGGGAACGTCTGCGGTGACGATGGTGTAGGGGTTTTTCTCCAGCGCCTCGACGGTTTCGGCAACCGTTGCGAAATTGTCGAGCACATACTGCGCCCATGCGCCAAGCGAGAGCGTGGGCGCATCGCCCTCAACCTTCGGGTATTCGGACTCGACCAGCCACAGAACATTGGCAACGAGACCTGCCTCGTTCATGCCATCCGTCGTGGAAACGTCGTAGCCGGACGTGATGACGCTGCCATATTTCGACGTCCACTGGATCGAGTTCGGGCCAGCTTCGCCGGAGCGCTCCATGCCGCGCGGAAACACCCAGATGTTGGAGCCGACATCGGTTTTCCAGTCCATGGAACGGGCAGTGATCACCTGATCGGCAGCACCCTGATAGACAAAGCGGGTGCAGGCCTCGGCCGAGGTGGGCATCAGAACGCTGCTTGCCACGAAAGCAACGACAAAAGCGATTATTCCAAGGATGATTGTCATAGAATCTCTCATTTCCGATAACTCCTCAGCCGAATAACGACTATACTGGAAACAAAACTATAAGATTCCGAAATGTTGTGCTTGTGACAGAGCGAAATAGTGTTTCGTCCTGTCTTCGCACATTTCCTCGAAGGATGAACTTCAGCCCAGCGCGACCAGCGCGGCCAGAACGTCCGAACGGCGCAACATGCCGACGAGGCGGGAGCCGTCGACAACGGGAAAGACCCGGTAGGGCTTTTCCAGAAAGGCTTCGGCAGCGCTCGTAAGATCGGTGGTCAGCGACAGGGTGACAACCTCGCTGCTCATATGATCGGCGACGGTGCCTTTCCATTCCTGATAATAGCTCGCATTGAGCGCAGGCCGAAAACAGTCTTTCTGCGTGACGATGCCCATGAGCGCACCGCTGTCGTCGACCACCGGGGCGGCAGCCGCATCGGCCTCGACAAGAAGCGCGACGGCGCGGCGGATCGGCATATCCGGTTTCAGAACCGGCATGTCCTTTTGCAGGATGGCTTCCAGGGTGGCGCCATTCGTCATTGCTGGCTCTCCTGCCGGCTACGGTTCGGGCAGCCCTCACAGGCGACATCTTTCAGGCAGGCCATGCCGCCGCAGGAGCCCTTCACGGGCCCACGCCCGGAAAACAGGCCGACGGCAAGGCCGGTTGCC
This sequence comes from Nitratireductor sp. GZWM139, assembly GCF_030068685.1. Taxonomy (NCBI): domain Bacteria; kingdom Pseudomonadati; phylum Pseudomonadota; class Alphaproteobacteria; order Hyphomicrobiales; family Phyllobacteriaceae; genus Nitratireductor; species Nitratireductor sp. GZWM139. Next base: position 64,535 of record NZ_JAMQML010000010.1, read on the forward strand.
GCGAGAAGAAAGATCGCCAGTGCGAGAAGGATCTCCATGCCCGTTCCTCAGATCAGGTGGCGGTCGAAACCGCCCGTGGTGACGGTCGAAAGTTGTGTGCCGTCCTGAAAGAGGAAAAGCGCTGCAATTCCGTTGCGCCGGGCGAGCGCGGGACCATCCGCATCCGCAGCGGTGAGCGCTGTGGCCCAGCCATCGGCCAGCATCGCGCTTTCAGCCAGAACCGAGACCGATGCAATCGTCCCGTCGACCGGCGCGGCATGGCGCGGGTCCATGATGTGGCTGTAGCGTCGTTCGCCGATCATATAGCTCTGCGCGCGCAGCCCCGACGTGGCGACCGCCATGCCGGAGGGCAGCCGAAGGCCGGCAACAGCGCCGATGGCGTCGGGGCGGGGATCTTCGATGGCGACCTGCCAGTCGCGTCCCGAAGGATGCTGGCCGAGCGCCTTGAGTTCGCCGCCAAGATCGACGAGGAAGTCGCTATGGCCCAGATCCGCCACGCGGCGCGCCACAAGGTCGAGCGCATGTCCCTTGGCGATCCCGCAAAGGTCCATGGTCAGGCCCGGCGCATCCTTGGCGAGACTGTTTTCCGTGGCCGCGAGCCCCTGCCAGCGCGGGGTCCTGTCGCCGCTGATCGGGCCGAACCCCCAGCGCGCGATAAGCGGACCGACGGTCGGGTCGAACCAGCCATCGCTCGCTCCGGCAATGCCGAGCGCAGCCCGCGCGACCAGCGCGGTCGCCGCCGAAACCGGCGTTTCTTTGGGAGCGCGGTTGAAGGCGCTGATCTCGCTGTCGTCCCGCCAGGGCGACATCTGCCGGTCGACCTGCGCAAGGAGCGCATCAACGGGCGCGCGCAGCGTCCCGGCATTGTTGCCGTCGGGCAGGGTGATACGCCACGCGCTTGCAAAGGCCCGGCCTTCAATTGTGCGCGTGGCCGGTTTTTCCATCGCCGCACGGGCCCCGCCTGCGGTTGCCAGTGTCGCGCCAGTCAGCGCCAGCATGTGGCGGCGGGTAAGGTTCAGACGCATCGTTCAGCCTCCGAAGTCGTCATTGTATATCATATGCGGCTCCACACCCAGTTTTGCGAGTGTGTTGAGCACTGCCGAGATCATCACCGGCGGGCCGCACAGATAGTATTCGCATTCCTCTGGCGCGGGGTGCCCGGCCAGCGTGGAACGCACCGTGTCGTGAATGAAGCCGGTCGCGCCGGTCCAGCGATCACCCGGTGCGGGATCGGAAAGGGCGGGCGTCCAGCGGAAGTTTGGATGCGCTTTTGCGATGGCGTCGAATTCCTCGACATAGAAGAGGTCCGCTGCCGAGCGCGCACCATAGAAGTAATGCATCTTGCGCTCAGTGCCGAGGCCGATCTGCTCGTGGATCATCGCGCGCAACGGGGCCATGCCCACGCCGCCACCGATGAAGACCATCTCGCGCTGCGTCGGCTGAACGTGGAAATCACCGAACGGGCCGGATGCTTCCACCCGGTCGCCGGGTTTCAGCGAGAAAAGCCAGGAAGAAACGATGCCCGGCGGAATATCCGTCTCGCGGCCGGCCGGCGGCACGGCCAAACGGATGTTGAACACCGCACGGCCCGCATCCTCTGGCCGATTGGCGATGGAGTAGGCGCGGGTAACAGACGTGTCGGAAACCGAGCGCATGTCAGGCCAGTCCGCAAGCCGCCATGTTTCACGGAACGCCTCGTCCACCTCCATGTCCTGAAAGTCGAGTTCATAGGGCGGCGCGGTGAGCTGCATGAAACCACCGGCCTGAAAGTCGAATGGCTGGCCTTCCGGCAGTTCCAGAACGAGTTCCCGGATGAGCGGGGCCAGCTGGCGATTGGAGACAACACGGCAGGTGAAGCCGGTCGCCCCCAGGAAGGCCTGCGGCACGGTAACGGCGCAGGAACCGCGCAGGGCGGTCTGGCAGGCAAGGCGCACATGCGCCTTGCGCTCCGCCGCTGAAAGAATGCCTTTTTCGGTCGCCTGCGGTTCGCCCGCGCCTTCGCCCTCCACGGTGACGCGGCACAGCCCGCATGTGCCCGAGCCGCCGCAGGCAGCGGGAATGCCGATGCCCGCGCCATGCAGCACACCAAGCAGCCGGTCGCCGCGTGCGGCCTCGATGGGCATGGTCTCGTTCACAGTGACCGTCAGCGCTTCCGCCGGAACCAGTTTGCGGCGTGTGGCCAGAAGCGCAAGCGTCAGCGCAACGATCAGTGCGACAATGATGACGGCGCCCAGAAGGATCTCGGTCATGACGCCACCATCTGCGCAAAGGCGGAAAAGCCGAGCGACATCATGCCGGCGATGATGAAGGTGATGCCAAGCCCCCGCAGCCCCTCCGGCAGGTTCGCATAGGAGAGCCGTGTGCGGATCGCGCCGAGCATGATCACGGCCACGGCAAAGCCCGTACCCGCTCCGAGCCCGAAGACGGTGGATTCCACGAAGTCGAAGTCACGCTCGACCATGAACAGGCTGCCGGCCAGGATCGCGCACTGCACGGTGAGCAGCGGCAGGAAAACACCGAATGACGCGTAAACCGCCGGGAAAAAGCGGTCGAGCACCATTTCGAGAAGCTGCACGGTCGCGGCGATCACACCGATGAAGGCGATCAGCGCGAGATAGGAAAGGTCGATGCCCGGCGAACCCGCCCAGGCCCATGCGCCCGGAGCGAGCAATGCATGATAGATCAGGTTGTTCAGCGGCACCGTGACGCCCAGAACGGCGATCATGGCAATGCCGAGCCCGACGGCCGATCCCGTGCGCCGAGAAAGCGCGATGAAGGTGCACAGACCGAGAAACAGCGTCAGCGGCATGTTGTCGACAAAGGCCGCGCGCAGGAAAAGGGCGGCAAGCTCGTTCATGCGCCATCCTCCCCGGTTTCCGGCGGCGTGAACTCACCGGCCTCCACCTGTTCGGGAAGAAGGCTGCGGATCGCCCAGACAAGGCCGCCCAGCAGGAAAAAGCCGGAGGGCGCAAGCAGCATCAGGTTGAGCGGCGTGAACCAGCCACCCTGATCGACCGTCGGCAGAAGCTGCCAGTCAAGCAGCGTTCCCGCGCCGAACAGTTCGCGCAGGCTGCCGATCAGCACCAGCACGAGCGAATAGCCAAGCCCGTTGCCCAGCGCGTCGATCATCGCGCGCCCCGGCGGATTGTGCCGGGCAAAGGATTCGGTGCGGCCGAGCACAAGACAGTTGGTGGTGATGAGGCTGACGAAAACGGAGAGCCGCTGGCTGATCTCGAACAGATAGGCCTGCAGCAACTGGTCGATGACGATGACCAGCGAGGCGACAATCACGATCTGGACGATGAGCCGGATAGAGGACGGAATGTGGTTCCGGATCACGCTGATAATGCCGGCGGACATGACCAGAACCGCCGTCAGCGAGGCCGACATGGTAAGCGCCGTCGCCACCGAAGTCGTGACCGCGAGCGCCGAGCAGATGCCAAGAATCTGCAGCGTTACCGGGTTCTGCCGGATCAGCGGTTCGGTGAATGTGGTCCAGAGGCGCGGCTGGCTCGACATGGCTCAGAATTCTCCGCGCCGGATTGCCGTCAACAACGGCGCATAACCATCGGGGCCAAGCCAGAACCGGACCATCCGCGTGATGGCGTTGGAGGTTCGCGTCGCGCCGGTGATCCCGTCGACCTCATATTCATTGCCGGCGCTGCCGCGCGCCACGGCGAAGCGAATGTCGCCGCGCGCATCGCTGATCTGCCTGCCGCTGAATTGCGCCAGCCAGGAGGGCTCCTCGATGCGCGCGCCGAGGCCCGGCGTTTCGGACTGGCCGGTAATCGCCATGCCCGCCACGGTGTTCATGTCGCCCTTGAGCGCGATGATCGCGTCAATCGGGCCGTTATAACCCGCACCGCTGATGGGCAGGAGGGCGAGCGAAATTGCCCCATTGGCATCGCGCAGGAGATAGATCTGGGCGTAGTCCGGGCGCTGACCGAGCCCGGCAAGATCCTCGCCGGCAGTGAGCGTCGTCCAGTTGGCGCTGTCTTCGAGCGCCGCAGGCAGCGTTTCCGGCGTCACCTCTTTTGCCGCCGCACCGCGTTCCAGATCGATCACCACCGTCGACAGTGCGCCACCTTCGGCGGACAGAAGGTCAGACATGCCGGGAATGCCCGCGATGAGGTTTTCCAGCCGCGCCTGCTGTTCCGCGGCGCGGTTTGCCGCCTGAATGGGGCGCAGCACGACCGTTGCCCCGCTCACCATCAGCGCGCATATGGCCGACACGAGAAAGGCGACGATCAGCGTCTTGGCGCGGCTTTCATTGGGCAGCGCCAGAAAGCGACGCCACAGGGCGATCGGGTTCAACTCAGCCATGACGTCTTCTCCTGCGCGCCGTCCAGAGCGCAATCGCAATCTCATCCAGAAGGGGTGCTGCCAGCGAGGCGAGCAGCGCTGCCGAAACGGCCACCTGCACCGGCGCTCCATGGCCCCAGCCAAACGCAAAGAGTGTCACCAGCGCGCCATAGAGCGCGCCGTTCAGCCAGCCGCCGGTGCGGGTGGAGGCGCTTGTCACCGGGTCCGTGACCAGAAGCGCCAGCACAATGCCGAATGCGGGCAGAACCGGTGCAATGGGCAGGCCTGCAAGCCATGCGATCAGGATGACCGCCAGTGCGCCGACGATCAGCCGGGCCGACATCACGCCAAGCAGCATGCCCAGCGCGAGCGCCGGTATGGCGGCCCAAGCGACCGGCAGGGCAAAGTCCGGCCATGGCGCGGCGGGAAAGCCAAAGCCCAGAAACGCGATGGTGACGGTCGCCGGGTTCAGGACATTCCGCCCCCAGCCGCCGAAAATGAGTTCCGCCATCACCGAGCCGAAGCTGATGCCCAGAACGAGCTGCAAAAGGCTGAGTTCCTGCGGCGCGAGCATGGCCACGGCCAGCCCTGTCAGCGCACCGGCAAAAGACGGGGGCTGTGCGCGCGCCAGCATGAAGATCACGTGCCAGAGGCCCGAGATCAGCAGCACGAACAACAGCCTTCCGACCGCTTCCGCACCACCGAACCACAGCCAGGTCAGCGCCATCGGCATCAGTGCGAGCAAGAGCAGCATTGCCACCATCTCGCGGTCCCAGAGCCCCCTCGTCACGCCGGCGCCTCCTCGGCTTCGATGCGGTTCAGGATGATGCGCAGCTGCTTTGACAGCCGGGGCCGGGCGCCCGTTGCATAATCTGAAAGGGCCAGATCCTCTTCGACCAGCGAAAGCGCTCCCAGCCGGACGGCCGTTTCTTCATCGCCAGACGCGATGGCCCGCAAAAGAGCGGCGGCAGGCATGTCGCCGCCCATGGCCTGATCGAGCGCGGCGGTGGGAATGACGTGCAAATGCCGCGCCGCTTTTCTGAGCGCGGTTCCGAACCAGTGGTGCTTCACCGCACCGGTCTCGCGTGGTGAAACCGTGACCTGCCGGTCCCGCGCGCCGAGCCAGTGTGCGGGGCGTCCGTCCAGCGCAGAACCGCTCAGAATTTCGTGCGCACCGGGCCGCACGACAGGCTGGCTGAGGCCGCGCAGATCCGCGCCATGCTGACAGCGCACAAGCCGCCTTTCGCGCAGCGCCGAACCGGTCACCGAAACAAGCCGCGTGCCGGGCAGAAGTCCGGTTGCAAGCAGCGCCCCGAGATCGGCTACATCCTCAGCCTCGATATCCCAGACGCGAATCTCCGGCGCGGCCGGTCGATGACGGTGGATCTGGATGCCGGCAAGGCCCTGCGGATGGTTGCGCCCGCAGGAAATGCGCGAGAGGCCGGCAGGCACTGCACCACCAAAGTGCTTGCCCGCTGGTTCGCAAAGAAACAGCCGGTCTTTCGTCAGTTGCGAAAGGGCTGCCAGCCCGCGCGAAAAATCTTCCTCGCGCCCCTCAAGGGCCAGCGATGGCGCAGGCGCGCCGGGTCGGCTGTCCACCGCCATGACGAAGATCGCGGCAGGGGCCTCGTCAGCGTGCGGCATGCGTCCGAACGGACGGCTGCGGAACATCCGCCACAGGCCGGAAGACTGGAGAAGCGCTCGCAGCGCATTGCCATCGACTTCCGCGTTTCCGGTCTCGAACAGATGACGCCCGCCATCGGGTTCATGAAAGAGAAGAAGCTGCGATAGCCGCCGCCCGGACTTCAGATCAAGCGAGGCGATTCGCCCGGCCATCGGCGCGACAAGCGCGATCTGCGGCGCGTTTCTCAGGCGCAGAAGCGGTTGCCCCTGCGCGACGAGTTCATCCTCGCCCACCAGCGCTTCAACGCGCAGTTCTTCACCGGGAGATGGCGTCAGCGCCGCCTCTTCGGTCAACACCTCAACAGGGTTTTCCGATTGCAGGGGCACCCGGTCATGCGGGAAAACGAGGCCTGCGGAGAAGGCCGGGCCGAACATGCTCCATCTCCGATGGATTTTCGACGTTGGACCGGCGTTTGAGGTTTGCCGGAATGCGTCGAACTGATTACCATTCTTTACGGCGACAGTTTAGAAACATACCGGCGGGGTGGAAAGCCATGTTTTTCAAAACGAAGAACTTAGTCACGACAACTATCGCCCTTGGCGCGTTTGTTTCTATTCTTTCGTTCGCCGCCGTGTCGCAGGAACAGGCGGCTCCCGCAAATTCCGAATCATCCGAGATCGAGGAAATCGAAAAGGCGCTTGCGCCCTATGTGATGCCCGAGTCCGGACCGTTCCGCCCCGATCAGATCGAGATCGCCAACAAGGCCGCGATAGCCGCCTGGGCGCGCTCGGCTCATGCGGATGCGCGTTCAGAGTCTTTCTCGCACTGGAACGAAGACGGGGCCATCCCGCCAAATTGCGCGACCTGCCATTCGGGCGAAGGGTTCCGCGCCTTTCACGGTCTTGATGGAAGCGCACCCGGCCTGCCGGAAAACCCCATCCCCACGGGCGGCGTTGTGGACTGCGAAACCTGCCACAATCCGGGCCTTTCCGCGATCAAGGAAGTCAAGCTTCCAAGCGGTCTGTCGCATCCAGTCGCACCGGGCGAGGCCTCCTGCATCACCTGCCATCAGGGCCGCGCGGCTGGCGTCACCGTTGCCACTGCGGTGGGCAAAAAGGATGAGGACACGCCGGACAAGGAACTGCGTTTCATCAACCCGCATTACGCAGTGGCTGCGTCCATGTGGCTCGGCGGCTATGCCGCATCCGGCTATCACTATCCGGGGAAGGAATATTCCGGCCGCTTCTTCCATGCACGTCCGGTTTCCACCTGCGTTTCCTGCCATGAACCGCACACGCTGGAAGTGTCGGAACAGACCTGCATGACCTGCCATGAAAACGCGGCTCTGGACGATATTCGCCTGTCGCGCGCGAGTTTCGATGGCAGCGGCGATGTTAAAAAAGGCATCCGCGCCGACATCGCAGCCAATGCCGACCGGCTGAAGGGCCTGATGACCGCCTACGCAGCCGAAGTCGCCGGCGCGCCGATGATCTATGACGGCCATCGCTATCCCTATTTCTTTGCAGACATGAACGGAGACGGGCGGATCGACGAGGCCGATGGAAGGGCGGTTGGCTATAACGCCTGGACCCCGCGTCTTTTGAAGGCCACCTATAACTGGAAATTCGTCACCGCCGACCCCGGCGCATTTGCGCACAACCCGCATTATGCGCTCGAGCTTCTCTATGATTCCATCGAGGATCTCGCCGGCGCGCTGGGGCAGGACATGACGGCCTGGAACCTTCAGCGGTAACCGAACAAGGCGGGTCTGAGGACCCGCCGCGTTCTTGACAAGCGACCGTTCCTCTTACACGAGCTTTCCGATACGCCACCCTCCATGGTGGCCGGCAAAGAGTTCGGAAAGGGTAGGAACATGTTCGACAGCGCTCACATCGCCGAGGCCGTTGCCTGGCGTCACGACCTGCATCGTCACCCCGAATTGGGGTTTCAGGAAGAGCGCACGTCGAAACTGATAGCCGGGTTGTTGCAGGGCTGGGGCTGGCAGGTGCACACCGGTCTGGCTGAGACCGGCGTGGTTGCGCGGCTTGGCGAAGGCGGGCCTTCGATCGGCCTGCGCGCCGATATCGACGCCCTGCCAATTGAGGAAGCCACGGGCCTCGAATACGCTTCGACCCATCCGGGAAAGATGCATGCCTGCGGGCATGACGGCCACACCGCCATGCTGCTTCTGGCTGCACGCCAGATCGCAGCCGAGGGCGTGAAGGACGGAAATGTCACGCTGATTTTCCAACCGGCGGAGGAAAATGACGGCGGTGCGCGGGTGATGATCGAGGAGGGGCTTTTTGGCAAATTCCCCTGCGACACGGTGTTCGGCATTCACAACTGGCCGGGTCTTGCGCCCGGTCGGCTGGTCGCCCGCGACAGCGAGATGATGGCCGCATTCGCCATCTTCGAAATCGTGATCGAGGGGCGCGGTGGTCACGCCGCCATGCCAGAGCAGAGCGACGGTGTGGTGGCTGCGGCAGCGCGGATGGCGGCGGCTCTTCAGGAATTGCCTGCACGCCGCCTGTCACCGCTGGTGCCGGGCGTTGTGTCGGTAACGCAGATCCACACCGGTTCCGCCTTCAATGTCTGCCCGGACCGTGCGGTTGTCAGCGGCACGGCCCGCTGGTTCCAGCCGGAGGCCGGTGACGAGATCGAAAAGCGGCTGAGCGAAGTGGTGCAGGGCGTTGCCGCCGCCCATGGCTGCCGCGCCCGCGTCGATTACCAGCGGCGCTATCCAGCGACGATCAACAGCGCCGCCGAGGCGGCTCTCGTGCGCCGCGTCGGGGACACGATGGGGCTCGATACGGGCGAGACCGGGCCGAGCATGGCGTCCGAGGATTTCGCTTTCATGCTCAACGAGAAGCCGGGTGCCTATATCTGGCTGGGCGCTGCGCGCGAGGGCGACAATCCCGGCCTGCACTCGCCCCATTTCAACTTCAATGATGACGTGCTGCCGACCGGTTCGGAATTCTGGGTGCGGCTCGTGCGGCAGGCGCTGGCCGCCTGATGGACGCGCTGGACAGCCGTTTCCTGCGCGAATTTCTGATCGTCGCCCGTGAGGGTTCGATCCGTCGCGCAGCCGAACGGCTGAACATCGCGCCCTCGGCGATCAGCCGCAAGCTGGCCGAGGTGGAGGCGCGGCTGGGCGTGGCGCTGGTGGCGCGCAGCGCACAGGGCATCACGCTCACGGATGCCGGGCGTCTGGTGCGCGAACATGCGCTGGTCCAGCAGGACGAACAGACCTTTCTGCTCGACCAGATCGGCAAGTTTCGCGAGGCCGGCGGCCAGGTGGTGCGGATCGCGGTTGGCGAAGGCTTCGCCGCCGATCTCATGCAGAACGGCCTGGCCCCGCTTGGCGCACGCCACCCGCATCTGCGTTTCCGCATCGATCTTGCCGGAACCGAAGAGATCCAGCGCCGCGTGGTCGAGGGCGAGGTTGATCTGGGCATTGCCTACAATCCCGTGCCGACCGAGGCCACGCGCTCCGTCGCCTTTGCGCGTCAACCACTCTGCGCTGTCGTGCCCGTCGGCTCGCCGCTGGCGGCGCGCGAACACATCCCGCTGGCCGAGATGCTTGTCGAGCCTCTGGCCATGCTCGATGCGCGTCACGGCATCCGCACGCTGGTCGCGCGGGCGGCAAGCGATCTGGGACTGGCGCTGCGTCCGCAGGTGGAAACCTCCTCCATCGCGGCGCTGATCCGCTATGTGGGCGCAGGCATGGGTGGCACATTTCTTCCCCGCTTCTCCGCCTCCATTCAGGCCGAGCGCGGCGAGGTCGCCATTGTCGATCTTGATGAAGAGAGCCTGCAGCATGTCAGCGCGCATCTGATGGTGCGCGCCCGCCGGCGACTGCCGCAATCGGCGGCTGTGACCGTCGATTATCTGGCTGCGCAAATGGTCGCCTTTCGCGATTAGATCGCCGTTCAGTGTTGCGATAATCGCAACACAACGTGCCTGTTTACGGGGCTACTCAACAACACGCTGTCACCGCAATGTCATGAAAGCCAAATGAAACGGGAGGTATCATGACGCAGTCGGTCGGTGTGATCGGTCTTGGAGCAATGGGAATGGGCATGGCCCGGTCCCTGTCCGCCGCAGGCTTTTCAGTTGCAGCCTATGATCTTTCCGCAGAAGCCATGGCCCGCGCTGCCGAAACCGGCATCGTCACCCATGAGACGCCCGCAGCGGTGATCGCGGCAAGCGACGCCATCGTGCTTTCGCTGCCTCTGGCGAGCCATGTCGAGGCGACCGTCGAGGCGGGGCTGGCGGCAGGCGCATTCAGCGAGCCGAAAATCATCATCGATACGTCCACCTCCGAGGCGGCGGTGAGCCGCCGGCTTGCCACAAGGCTTGCAGACCTGGGCCATGGCTTTCTCGATGCACCGGTGAGCGGTGGTCCCCAGGGAGCAGCAAGCGGCGCATTGTCCGTGATGCTCGGGGGCGATGAACAATGGGTCGCAAGGGCGCAGCCGGTTCTGGATGCGATTGCCGCCAAGGTGATCCATGTCGGGCCGAGCGGCGCCGGCAACATCGCCAAGCTCGTGAACAACATGCTGGTCGCCTGTCACATGCTGACCACGGCTGAAGGCCTGCGCCTTGCCGAAGCTTCCGGCCTGCCGGCGGAAGACGCGATACGCGTCATCAACAGCGCCACGGGCCGCAGCGCGCTGAGCGAGATTCATTTCCCCAACTGGGTTCTGAGCGGCAGCTTCGACAGCGGGTTCTCCGCCGGGCTGATGCGCAAGGATGTGCGGCTGGCGCTCGAACTGGCGCAGGAAAGCGGTTGCGCCATGCCGGTGTCAGAGCTGGTCGCCAGCCTCTGGTCCGAGGAGAATTCGGGCGTTTCCGACAATCAGGATTTCATGCTGCTTGGCCGCGTTGAGGCCGGGACGAAAGAGAAGACGAATGGCTGACGACATGATCCCCGCAACCGATACGCGCGCCGAAGTCGCACACTTGCTGACCGGGCTTCTGGGCAGCGCCGACGTGCAGAACCATGTGGGCGGACAGCTGATGCCGGGCGATGGCGAAACGCTGGCGCTCACCGACCCCGCGACCGGCCGGGTTTTCGCCGAGTTCCCGGATGCCGGTGCGGCGGTTGTCGATGCCGCCGCCGAGGCGGCCATCGCGGCGCAGCGCGAATGGTGGGGCAAGACGGCCTCCGAGCGCGGGCGCATCATGTTCGAGATTGCGCGCCAGATTCGCGCGCATGCCGAGCCGCTTTCGCGCCTTGAAGCGATTTCCGCCGGGCGACCGATCCGCGATGCAGCCGGTGAGCCGGCCCGCATGGCCGAGATGTTCGAATATTATGCGGGCTGGTGCGACAAGATCACCGGCGATGTAATCCCCGTGCCTTCGAGCCATCTGAATTACACGCGTCACGAACCCATCGGCGTCGTGACGCAGATCACCCCCTGGAATGCTCCGCTCTTCACCTGCTGCTGGCAGGTTGCACCGGCGATCTGCGCCGGCAATGCGGTCATGCTGAAGCCTTCCGAGCTGACGCCGCTCAGCTCGCTCGTCATCGCCGCGCTGTGCGTGAAGGCGGGAGCGCCGAAGGGGCTTGTCAACGTGATTGCGGGGCAGGGGCCGACCGCAGGCCAGAAGATGATCGAGCATCCGGCAACGGGTCTGGTGGTCTTTGTCGGCTCGGCCACGGGCGGCGCAGCCATCGCGTCCGCAGCCGCGCGCCGCCTCATACCGTCCATCCTGGAACTGGGCGGCAAGTCCGCCAACATCGTCTTCGGCGATGCGGATATCGACCGCGCCGTTGTCGGCGCGCAGGCGGCAATCTTTGCTGCGTGCGGCCAGAGCTGCGTGGCCGGCTCGCGCCTTCTGGTGCATCGCAGCGTGCATGCCGAGCTCGTCGGCAAGCTGGCGGAAGCGAGCGCGCGCATCCCGGTCGGCATGCCGCTCGACATGGCAACGCAGATCGGCCCGGTCAACAATGCCCGCCAGTGGGACAAGGTCGACGGTATGGTGCGCACTGCCGTTTCCGAAGGCGCACAGCTGGCCACCGGTGGCGGCAGGCCGGAAGCCCTCGGAGAGAGCGGCGGCTTCTTCTACGCTCCGACGATCCTGGACGGCGTGTCCCGCGACATGGAAATCGCGCGTGAAGAGGTGTTCGGACCCGTCCTCTCCGTTCTCTCCTTCGACGACGAAGAAGAGGCTGTGGCGCTCGCCAACGACACGCCATACGGGCTCGCAGGCGCAGTCTGGACGCGCGATGTGGGGCGTGCGCACCGGGTTGCGGCGAAAGTTCGCGCTGGCACATTCTGGATCAACAGCTACAAGACCATCAACGTCATGTCGCCCTTCGGCGGCTTTGGCCAGTCGGGCTACGGGCGCTCTTCCGGTCGGGAAGCGCTCGCCGCTTACACGACAACGAAATCTGTCTGGGTCGAAACCGCAGCCGACCCGACCATCGGCTTCGGTTACGCGCCGGGCTGAATCGTATGGGCGGCCCCCTCGGGCCGCCTTTTGTTCCATCCGGGGCCGCAGAAAGAACGGCCCCCGGATCATGAGAGGGGATCTCTATGGAGAAGACGAAAGATATTCTTTTCGACTGGCGCCTTCATTTGAGCGTGCTGGTCATCACCGTCATTGCGGAGGCCGTCGGGGTCATCGCAGTGCCCATTGGCATCGGCTCGATCCTGCTTCTGCCGCTGCTCTACGCCTTCGTGATGGGGCTGATTCTCAACCCCAATGTGATCAGCAAGATGAAGGGCTGGATGGGGCAGCGCGAGGTTCGCGCAGCATCACCGCTGATCGTGATCGCGATCATGCCATTCATCGCCAAATTCGGCACGATCATCGGACCGTCGATGGAGAAGATCATCGCCGCCGGTCCGGCGCTGATCCTGCAGGAGCTGGGCAATCTGGGCACCATTCTGCTCGCCTTCCCGATCGCCGTTCTGCTGCTCGGCATGGGGCGCGAAGCGGTTGGCGCAACCTTCTCCGTCGCGCGTGAGCCGAACATCGCGATCATCGCCGACAAATACGGCCTGAAGTCCCCCGAAGGCGCGGGCGTCATGGGCGTCTATGTGATCGGAACGCTGTTCGGCACCTTCATCTTTGCCATTCTGGCTTCGCTTCTGGCGACGTCGGGCTGGTTCAGCATCGAGGCGCTGGCCATGGCCTGCGGCATCGGCTCGGGCTCCATGATGGCCGCCTGTTCCGGCGCGCTGACCTATGCCGTGCCGGCAATGGAGGAGCAGATCCTCGCTCTGGCCGGGGCCAGTAACGTGCTGACCTACGCAACCGGTCTTTACCTCTGCATCTTCGTCGCCCTGCCAGTGACCGAGAAGCTTTATGACCTTCTGGGCCGCAAAGAGCCCGCCACCAACAACGCCGGAGAATGATCATGAGCACTGCTGAACTCCCCGTTGATTACGAAGCCGAGGCGAAGCCGGATCTGGCAGAACACGCTGTTCTGCTGCTCGTTGTTTCCCTCGTTGCGCTGGTGGGCAACACGGTCGCGACAGACGCAACCGTCCTGCAGGGGCTGGCCGGACTGGCCGTCCTTTACGTGATCGCCATGGTGGGCCTCGTCCTGACCTATGTGGTGCCGCTCAAGCTGCCATCCGTTGCGTGGATCTCGCTCGTCGGCATTCTGGTGACCCTGCCATGGACACCGGGCAGCGCCTGGGTGCTCGACAAGGTGAGCCATGTGAACTTCCTCACGCTCGCCACGCCCTGTCTGGCCTATGCCGGTATCGCCATCACCAACCGCGAAATCAGCATCGCCAAGTCGTCCGGCTGGAAGATCTTCATCGTGGCGGTCTTCGTGATGACCGGCACCTATGTCGGGTCGGCCATCATCGCAGACCTGTTCCTTTGACCAGCGCCCTGCGGCCGGTGCCCTGAGGGCAAAGCGGCCGCAGGAATACAATACGAGAGCGGCTTTCGAGCGCCGGAATGGCCCTCGGAAGCCGTTCTCTTTTTGTCGCTCGGCATGAGCGGATGAACCCTCCTTTATTTCAATGTGATCGACGCGCTTCCCAAAGCACCTTCCAGTCTTGCGCGGGGCTTCGCGGAAGGCCGTTTCGATCATTTCATTTGACGGCATTTTTAAAACAACTTAATAAGTTCGGTAACAGAACGAACTAAAAGAAGACGCCGTGAACGAAGCTCCGCGCATCTCCCGTCAATTCTCCCTCTGCATGGTCATGGAGGCGATCGTTCATTGCGGTCCGATCTCCCGCGCCAGCATCGCCAAGCAGACCGGTCTCTCCAAACAGACGATTTCCGAGATCGCCCGTCAGCTCGAGGAAGATGGCTGGATACGCGAGACGGGGCGCACCACGGGGCATGTCGGGCGCAGCGCGGTCACATATGAGATCGTTCCGGATGCGGCCTGCATCGCAACCGTCGATCTGGGCGGCACCAAAGTGCGTGCGGCCATTGCCGACCTGTCGTGCCAGGTGCTCGCGGAAGTGACGGAACCGACCGATGAACGCGGCGGCATTCATGTGATCCGCCAGATGGCGCGTCTCTGCCGCGAGGCCGCCGATCTCAACAACATCGCTTACGAAAAAATGCGCATGGCCGTGGTCGGCGTCCCGGGCGCTCCCGATCAGGAAAAAGGGCGCATCGCGATGTCGCCCAATGTGACGGGCTTCGACACACTTGATGTCAGAGCGACGCTTGCAGGCGAACTCGGCGTCGAGGTTATTCTGGAGAACGACGTCAATCTCGCAGCCATTGGCGAGCACTGGATCGGCAGCGTCGCCGGCGTCGATGATCTTGCCTATATCGCGATCGGCACGGGCATTGGCGCAGGCCTCATGGTCGGTGGCGAACTGGTGCGCGGTTTCGGGAACGCAGCCGGCGAGCTTGGCTTCCTGCCCTTTGGCACCGACCCGTTCGAGGCGGAATCGCTGCAGGTCGGCGCTCTGGAACGTGTAACCGCAACGGTCGGCATTCGCAGGCGCTACAAGGAATTGTCCGGCACTGAACTCGACGTTCCCGGCATTTTCGATGCCCTGCAGGCGGGTGACGCGCACGCCGTAAAGGTGCTCGACGAGACCGCCCGCTATGTGGCGCGCGCGGTGGCGGCAATCTGTGCCATCACCAATCCGGGCAAGGTCGTTCTCGGCGGTTCCATTGGCAGCCGCATGGAGCTTGTCGAACGTGTGCGCGAACTTCTGCCGCTGTGCTTCCCGTCTCCGGTGGAACTCGATGTTTCCGAGCTAGGCGCGCGCGTTGCCATCGTTGGCGGCGCAGCCGTCGGGCTGACGCATCTTCACGCCACGCTTTTCTCCGGTGGCATCCCCGGCGCGGAAATCACGCTGCCGCCGGCCCGCGTTGTGAAACTGGTGGAGGCAGCGCAATGACAGGCGGCAACACGCTTCAGGAGAGGCTGAAGAGCGCTCTGGACGCCGATGCGGCGGTGGCGCTGCTCAAAGGCGCGATCACACGCGAGAGCGTGACCGGCAACGAAGCGAACTTCGTGTCCTACCTTCAGGAGCAGATGCAGACGCTCGGTCTTGCACCGCAATCTGCCGACTTTCTTCCCGGTCGCCCGAATGTATGGGGAGCGCGCAAGGGCCGCGGCGAAGGTCCACGCCTTCTCTTCATCGGGCACACGGACACGGTTCACGTGCGCGGCTGGGCCGAACACTGGAAAGGCACCGAGCGCGAAGACCCGTTTTCGGGCGCCGTCATCGATGGCGAGATCTGGGGCAGGGGCTCCGGCGATCTGAAGGCCGGCATCACCGCTTCGCTTTCGGCCCTCGCACTTCTCGACCGCGCCGGCATCAAGCTCAAAGGCGATGTCGCCTACGCCTTTGTCGGCGACGAGGAAAGCGGCGAACCCGACACGGGCGTGAGCGCCGGCATCAAGGATCTGACGCAGCGTTTTGAAAGCGGTGAGATCGAGAAGCCGGATTTCGCTGTCTATGTCGAGCCGACACAGCTTTCCATCTTTCCCGCCCAAATGGGCTTTTTCATCGCGGATGTGACGATCACCGGCAAATCGGCCTATTTCGGCGTGCCCGAAGAAGGCGTCGATGCGCTGAAGGCCACGCATCGGGTTCTCGAAGCAATCTGGCGGCACTCCGACGCCATTGGCGCGCGCGCCAGCCATCCGCTCGTCGGCAGGGCCTTCGCTCTCGTAACGGGCATCGAAGGCGGCGGTTACATCGCGGTTCCGGGCGAATGCCGCTTCTCGCTGATCCGCAAGCTTCTGCCCGGCGAGGCGCTGGACGATGCCGTCGGTGAACTCGAAAGCGTGATCAACGAAGCGATCTCCGGCACCGGCACCACCGTGGCGGTCAACTATCCCGCCGGGCGTGACCATCCCCATGGCGGCTCGCCCACCGAGGTCGATCCCGAGCGGGCCGACATTCAGGCGCTTGCCGCTTCGATGAACGGTGCGCTTCCCGGGCGCGGCGCGATTGCGGGCGCGCCTTACTGGTCGGAAGCGCCGTTCCTGATCGAGCGGCTCGGCTGTCCAACGGTCTATTGCGCGCCGGGCGACATCACGAATTGCCACACTTTCGAAGAGCGGGTGAGCGTGGAGGAATACCTCGCCGGCATCGTCGGGTTCGCCAGTTTCATCGCCGGCTATTGCGGCACTCAAAACGCATAAACGCCCAAAAGGGCAAAGCAAAGGGGAAGAGGAGAACACAATGTCTATCGTCAATCTGCTTCGCGCAGCATCTTTGTCTGCGCTACTCGCTGCCGGTGCGGCTCACGCACAGACCGTTGGCCCGCAGGGCGAAACCGCCACGCCGTCCGGTGAGATATCCGTGCCCGACGACAGGGTGGATGCACTCAAGAACGGCAAGCATCGCGCGGCCCTTCTCTGGCACGACCAGTCCGATTTCGTGAACGCCGTCACCGCCGGCGCAAGCGATGAGTTCGCGCGGCTCGGCATCGAAGTCGTCGCCACCACCAGCGCCGGTTTCGACGCAGCCAAGCAGCGCAGCGACATCGAGACCGCCATGGTCAAGTCGCCCGACATCATCCTGTCCCTGCCGCTCGATCCGGTAACCTCGGCAGCCGCATTCGAAGAAGCGAAGGAAAAGGGCGTAAAGCTCGTTTTCCTGTCGAACCTGCCGAAGGACTATGTGCACGGCACGGACTATGCGGCGGTCGTGACGGACGATCTGTTCCAAATGGGCAAACAGGCTGCCGACGCGCTGGCAAAGGCGATGGACAGCAAGGGCACGGTCGGCTGGATCTACCATGATGCCGATTACTACGTGACCAACCAGCGCGACAACGCATTCAAGACCACCATCGAGAACGACTATCCGGATATGAAGATCGTTGCCGAACAGGGCATCAGCGACCCTGCGCGCGCCGAGGAAATCGCCAACGCGATGCTGCTGAAAAACCCGGATCTGGGCGGCGTTTTCGTCACCTGGGCAGGGCCGGCCGAGGGTGTTCTCGCGGCGTTGCGCGCCAATGACAACAAAACCACCAAGATTGTCACGCTCGACCTGAGCGAGCCCGTGGCGCTCGACATGGTGCGCGGCGGCAATGTCACGGCCATCGTTGCGGACGAAGCCTATGAGCTTGGCCGCGCCATGGCTGCGACCGGCGCGCTTGCCATTCTGGGCGAGGAAACGCCCGCCTTCATCGTCGCACCCGCCGTCACCGCGACCGCCGACAATGTGGGTGAGGCCTGGCAGCAGTCGCTGCACGTCGATGCGCCGAAAAGCGTAATGCAGGCCGGAAAATAAGATCAGCGGGCCAATGGTCGGGGGGCCGGCCCGCACAGAGCATCGGACCGAGAAGTCGAGCCCCGTTTTCGGTTCGATGCTCCATTCAAAAGCCCGGATCGGCCTTTGTGCGTCTCAATGGACGCAGCGATCCGGAATCTCGCCGAAATCTCGGAGGAAATGAAATGAAACTCAGGGCTTTGCTTGCCGCGATGCCGCTTCTCGCAACCAGTGCGACGATGGCCTTTGCCGAACAGCCAAAGACTGTCGGCCCGAACGGTGAAGCGCCGACGCCGGCCGCCTCGCTCACACTGAGCGACGCGGACATCGAGACCATCAAGTCCGGTGGCCACACGGCGGCGCTCGTCTGGCACGAGCTTTATGACTGGTCCAACGCCGTTGCCCAGGGTGCGAAGGATGAGTTCGCCCGGCTTGGCATCGAGATCGTTGCCGAAACCGATGCCGGGTTCGACACGGCCCGTCAGAAGGCCGATGTCGAGACGGTGATGGCCCGCGAACCGTCGATCATCGTGTCGCTGCCCATAGATCCGCCGACGGCGAAATCGGTCTACGGTGTCGCGCGCGATGCCGGTGTCAAACTCGTGTTCATCGACAATGCGGTTGAGGGCTTCACCCATGGTGAGGACTACACCACCGTGGTGTCGGCCGATCTCTTCCAGATCGGCAACAAGGCCGCAATCGCCCTTGCCGAAGCCATGGGGGGCAAGGGCAAGGTCGGCTACATGTTCCATGATGCGGATTTCCCGGTCACGAACCAGCGCGATGGCGCGTTCAAATGGACCATCGAGAACGATTATCCGGAAATCGAGATCGTCATCGAGTCCGGCATGACGGACCCGGCAAACGCCGAGAACATCGCAAGCGCGATGCTCTCCCGCAATCCCGATCTCGACGGCATCTACACGCCCTGGGCCGAGCCCGCTCTTGGTGTTCTGTCCGTTCTTCGCCAGCAGTCCAATGACCACACGAGAGTGGTCACGATCGACCTGAACGAACCGGCTGCGCTCGACATGCTGAAGGGCGGCAACATCGCGGCGATTGTTGCCGATGAAGCCTACCAGATCGGCGTCACGGCGGCGCGTGCGGCGGCCGCTGGCCTTCTCGACAAGCCGGTCGAGCCGTTCCTCGTCGTGGATGCGCTCAGCGTCGGCTCCGACAATGTCGTCGATGGCTGGATGCAGTCCATGAACCGGCAGCCCCCGGAAACGGTCAAGGCAGCCGCCCGGTAATCGTCCCGGCAGGCCGTTTCGGCGGCCTGCCAGTCAGCACAGTTTTCAGAGACATCACATGTTCCAGCGCACTCCCGCGATTGCCAGAAAGTTCGATCTGCAAGGCAGTGTCATCTATCTGGGTTTCATTGCGATCTTCCTCTTCTTCGCGGTCACGCTTGCAGATGACGGCTTCCTGACAACCAGGAACCTCTCGAACATCGTGCTTCAGACCGCGCCCGCGACGATCATGGCCATCGGCCTCGTCTTCGCGCTGTCGGCAGGCGAGATCGATCTTTCCTTCGGCTCCATCGTTGCCGTTGCCGCACTTTCCGGCGCCGTGGTGATGCAGGAGCACTCCATGTTCCTCGGCATTCTTGCCGGGCTGGGAGCCGGTCTCGCCATCGGCTGGATCAACGGAGTTCTGGTGGCCTATCTGCGCCTGCCATCCTTCCTGGTGACACTGGCGACCATGGGCCTGTTTGCCGGCGTTGCACGCTCCATGACGGATCTGCGCTCCATTCCCGTGCTCAACGACACGTTTGCAGGCTTGTTCGGCTCAGGAACGCTCTTCGGCATTCCGTCGCTTGTTCTGTGGACACTCGGCGCAGTGATCGTGGGCCATCTGGTCTATCGCGAAAGCCGTTTCGGCGCGCATGTGATCGCGACCGGCGACAATCCGCGCGCCGCACAGGTCTCCGGCATCAAGGTGCCGCGCATCCGGCTTGCGGTTCTGATGATCAGCGGCGGCTGCGCCGGCCTTGCCGGCCTCCTTTACGCAGGGCGGCTTCAGGCAGCCAAATACACGCTTGGAGAAAGCGATCTCATGACGGTGATCGCGGCCGTGATCGTCGGCGGAACCGCGCTCAATGGCGGCAAGGGGTCGATCATCGGCGCTCTCGTCGGCTCGCTTCTGATGGGCATGCTCAACAATGGGCTCATTCTGATGGGGCTTGCGGTTTCCGATCAGATGATCGTGCGTGGACTGATCATCCTCCTGGCCGTCGCCATTTCCCTGCGGGACACGACCCGCGCCTGACCCGAATTTCTGGAGAGATCTCATGTTTCTCGATGTTCTGAGACGCCGCAACCCGGCCTTCATCGAAGCGGCCATCCGCCTCCATCAGGAAGGCAGGATTCCTGCCAATGCCTATGTTCTCGATCTCGATGCGGTCGAGGACAACGCCCGTCACTTCCGCGCAGCAGCCGACAGGCACAGCCTCAAGGTCTTCGCGATGACCAAGCAGGTTGGCCGCAACAGCGGCTTCTGCAAGGCAGTCATGCGCGGCGGCATTTACCGCGCCGTGGCGGTCGATATGGCATGCGCCGTCGCCTGCGACCGGGCCGGTCTGAAAACCGGGCATCTGGGCCACCTCGTTCAGGTGCCGCGTCACGAGGCTCCCATGGCCGCCTCCCATCTCGCCCCCGATTACTGGACGGTTTTCAGCCGCGAGAAGGCGCAGGAAGCAGCACAGGCGGCAAAGCGTGCCGGGCGCACGCAGTCGCTCCTTGCGCGCATCCACACGCAGAGAGACACGTTCTACCGCGGACATGAGGGTGGTTTCCCGGCAGAGGAAATTGCCGAAGTGGCCGCGATGATGGATGCGCTCGACGGTGCGCAATTCGCCGGTCTCACCACGTTTCCCGCACTCCTTTACGATCAGGAGAAGAAGAAGGTTCTGCCCACACACAACCTCACCACGCTGGCGCGTGCGGCGGAAGCTCTGGCAAAGGCCGGACGCAGCGACATCGAGGTCAATGCGCCGGGCACCACCTCGTCCATCGTTCTGGACATTCTTGCCGAGGCCGGTGCCACGCAATGTGAGCCGGGCAATGGCCTGCACGGCACCACGCCGCTGCATGCAATCGAGGATCTGCCTGAGCAGCCCGCCGTACTCTACCTCTCCGAGGTTTCGCATCTGCACCAGCAGCGGGCTTACTGTTTCGGCGGCGGTCTCTACATCGATCCGGTCTTCCCGGATTACGATGTTCAGGCAATCGTTTCCGGCACCCCCACCGTGGCGCAGAACGCCATTGCGAGCGTTGAAATCCCGCCGCCCTCGGCAATCGATTATTACGGCATGATCGACACGACGGGTTCGGCGAAACCCAAACCGGGCGACAGCGTCGTGTTTGGCTTCCGCGGTCAGGCTTTTGTCACCCGTGCCTTCACGGTCGGCGTTTCCGGCATTTCAAAGGGCGATCCAAGGGTCGAGACCATCGAAAATCCGTTTGGCGTCGTGCAGGACTGGCCGGAGCTGAGGTAAATCATGACCGCACATTCCGAAAAAGAAGCCGGCCCCGTTCTGGAGCTTGAGAACATTCACAAGGCGTTCGGTGGCGTCGTCGCCATCGAAAACTTCTCGCTGGACCTGAAAGCCGGCGAGATCGTCGCGCTCGTGGGTGACAATGGTGCAGGCAAGTCGACCCTGATCAAGATCATCTCCGGCGTACACGCCCCCACTTCGGGTACGATCCGGCTGGATGGCGAAGCGGTCAGCTTTTCCGATGCCAGCCAGGCGCGCTCGAGCGGTATCGAGGTGGTCTATCAGGATCTCGCCCTTGCCGATCAGCAGCCTGTCTACATGAACCTGTTCCTCGGACGCGAGAAGGTCCGCAAGCCCTTCGGCCTTCTGGACCGTCAGGGGATGATGCAGGAGACGCAGGCGCTGGTGGACGAGCTGGATGTGCGCATCCCCTCGGCGAGCGCAACGATCCGCGATCTTTCTGGCGGTCAGCGTCAGGGCGTTGCCATTGCCCGCGCCACACATTGGGCGTCCAAGCTCATCCTGCTTGATGAGCCGACGGCCGCGCTGGGCGTTGCCGAAACCGCCAAGGTGGAACAGATCGTGCAGTCGTTGCGCGAGCGCAATCTCGCGATCCTGATCATCAGCCACAGTCTGGATCAGGTGTTCCGTCTGTCGGACCGGATCTGCGTGCTGCGGCGCGGCGTTCAGATCGGCATTCGCGAAACCGCGAAGACCGACAAGAACGAAATCGTTTCGATGATTACCGGTCTCGCATAGAGGCCGTCTGGCCGGCGGGGAGCATGCCTTGCACAACCCCGCCAGCCTTTCCCGTTAAGGAGCGTCTCTAAATAAGGCCGAGCCCGTTCACCAGGATCAGAACGATGGCAAGCGGCGCGACATAGCGGATGATGAAGTGCCATGCGTTGACCAGAACCGGCGCAATTGCCGAGCCATCAACCAGTTCCGCGACGGCCGTGCGCCTGAGCGTCCAGCCCACGAAGATCGCAACCAGAAGACCGCCGAGCGGCATGGTGATGTTGTTCGTGAAGAAGTCGAGCGCATCGAGCAGGCTCTTGCCCCCGATCGTGTAGCCCGACCAGATGCCGAGGCTCAGCGAGGCGGGTACGGCCAGCGCGAAGGTGACCACGCCGATGATCAGCGCCACCTTGCGGCGGTTCGCTTCGCCTTCATCCACGAAATACACGATCACCACTTCCAGAAGCGCGACTGCGCTTGTCAGCGCCGCAATGGCGAGGAGAAAGAAGAACAGCGCGGAGAACAGAGCGCCGAAAGGCATCTGTGCGAAGATCGAGGGTAAAGTGATGAATGTCAGGCCGGGGCCAGCCGAAGGCGTTGCGCCGAAGGCGAAGACCGCCGGCAGGATCACAAGCCCGGCCAGCACGGCGACCGCCGCATCGAGAAGCGTTACCGCCACTGCGGATGTGGCGATGTCGTCATGCCGGTTCAGATAGGAGCCGTAGGTGATCATCGCGCCCATGCCGAGGGAGAGGGAGAAAAACGCTTGTCCGAGAGCCGCCAGAAGCGTGTCCCAGGTGACCTTGGAGAAGTCGGGTTTCAGGAAGAAGGCTAACCCTTCGCCCGCACCTTCCAGCGTCAGCGAACGGAACACGAGAACGAGAAGAATGAGGAAGAGAGCCGGCATCAGAAAGCGCGCCGCGCGCTCAATGCCGCTTGCAACACCGCCCAGCGCAACGAATACGGTAAGCGCGATAAACACGGCCGTATAATACACCGGTTCCAGCGGATCCGTGATGAAGGCGTTGAAGGTGCTTCCAACCTGATCGAGATCGGATACGAGGATCGATCCGGTGATCGACTTGACAGTGTAGGCAAGCGTCCAGCCTGCAATCACGCAATAGAAGGAGAGGATCAGGAAAGCGGTCAGAATGCCCATATAGCCGACCAGCGGCCACGCGCCGCCCGCCAGTTTCTTGAATGCCCCTGCGGGATCTAACTGCGTCGAGCGCCCGATAATGAGCTCTGCGACGAGGAGCGACAGGCCGATGGAAAACACCATCGCCAGATAGATGAGAAGAAACGCTCCGCCCCCGTTTTCACCAGTAATGTAAGGAAAACGCCAGATATTGCCGAGGCCGACAGCCGAGCCGGCCGCTGCCAGGATGAACCCCATTCTTGAGGTCCAGTGTTCGCGATTATGTGCCATTTGATTTTTCAACGAATGAGTTAAATGAATACGGTCCTGCCGAAGAGGGCGGCATCTGAAACCATGTGTCGCCAGAGAGATCGCTCCCTGCCGATGCCAAGTGCGGTTGCGGCGAACACCATAAAAGGCGCATTCCAGAGGTCATCGACCGGCTCTTCCTGCAGCAGGGATTTCACACTACGGCTGGGCGTTCGTCAGGTTTCGTTTAGCGCCAAAACGGCGTTTACAGCCCAATTCCGGCAGCTGCATAATCACATTGGCCGTCAGTTGGCAACAATCGCTGATCTGAGAAGGCGCTTGGCGCGCCTGATCGCAAAGTTGTCGATAGCTGCGGCGCTTATGTTGCTCATCGATTGAATGAAGCGCCGTGCTCGCACAAGCTGAAAACATGATTCGACCCGCCCCCCTGCGCACACAGACAGCTGCGGACACACCGCCGGGCGTTTGCGCGCCCCGCATTCCCGACTGGTTGCGCCGGGCTGCAAAGGCGCCAGCCTTTCCGAATATGGAGTTCGCGGCAGGGGCCGCACTGGGCGCGCTCGACATGCTTGTGCGTGGCGACATGGCCGCGGCGCAGGCATGGCGCTGCCGTCTTGCGCTTCGGGCTGCCGCCATCTCATGTCAGCGCGTCCGGCGGCCGGAAGATGAAACAGCCCTGCGCGATGCGCTGGCCCTGACCCGGCCAGGCGATGATGTCGGCCCCGCCGGCCGCATCCTACTTGCCTGGCGGATGCTGGTTTCCAGACCCTCCGTCGCGCTTGCCAGCGAGGAAACGCTCCGCGCAATGGTCGAGGCCTGCGGATACGGTGCGGAGGGCCGCATTGCCGACCTGCGTGAGATGATGCTGGAAGCGGGAGAGGAGGGGCATGATGCAATCGCTGCCGCCGAACGGCTTTTCCTCTCGGTTCGTCGCCTCTTTCCGGAATTCGAAACGGTGATCGCACCGCTCCTTTGCGATGCGGTCGTGGCGCGCGCGCTTGGCTGGTCCCATGCCGTTCCCCTGTTTCTGCTTGCCGCAGAGGCGGGTGCAGCGCAAGCTGATCCCACCATGCTGCGCGCCATGATAGCCCGGCGCTATGCCCGTGCTGCGCTCGACGCAGTCGATCTGGCCATCACGCTCGAACGCCGGGCAGGCCAGCTCCTGCAGGTCGCGCCGAAACTGCGGGCAAAGGGCGCACAGCCGGTGGTGCAGGCGTTTCTGGAAGACGACGCCGTTGGCTCTTCCAGCCACTTCCCCGGTATGAGCGACCGCGGACTCCGCCGCCTCTACACCCGGCTCGTCTCGCTTGGCGCGGTGCGCGAGCTGACCGGCCGCGACAGCTTCCGCATTTACGGATTGTGATCTCATGAGCGCGCAATCCGGAAAGAACGGCAAGAGTGAAAAGGCGGGCGCACCGCTCTTCGACCGCGAGCTGGAACATCTTCCGCAGGCCCTGCGCTGGCGGGAATGGATGGCTCGGGTGGAGGCGGTCATCTTCGCGGCCCCAGAACCGGTCTCGCGCGAGACCCTCACGCAGGTCATCGGCCGGGATTGCAGTCTGGATCTGATCATCGAGGACATCAGCGCCGAGCTCGCCGACAGGCCCTATGAGCTTGTCCGCGTCGCCGGCGGCTGGCAGCACCGCACACGCCCCGCCGTGGCGGATGCAATCCGCTCGGCATTCGGCATTGAGGAGCAAGGGGAAAGCCTGTCGGAAGCCGAAGCGCTGGTGCTCATGACCATCGGCTACTTTCAGCCCATCACGCGTTCGGAACTTTCCAGCTTCTTTGCCCGCGAAATCTCGCGGGATCTGATCGGCAAGCTGCGGCGTGCGGGTTTCATCGCCTCCGGCCCCAGAAGCCCGCAGCCCGGCGCACCCTACACCTATGTAACGACGCCCGGTTTTCTTGCCCATTTCGGTTTCGAAACCCTGCGCGACCTGCCGGATTTCGAAAAACTCGAAGATGCGGGCCTTCTCAACAAGGAAAAGCTCCTGGGAGATATCCCAGGAGCCATGGAACGCTGGTGATCTTTCCGATCTATTCGGCGGGCACCGGGCGCGCCTCTGCTCCCGCCTGCATTTCCCGGGAAGCCAGTTCCTCCGCTTTCGGGACCGAAAGCCAGATGGCGAGCAGGAACCCGGCAGCCCCGCCGAAGAGTTTGCCCAGGATCAGCGGCAGGATCATGCTCGGCTGGAAATTCGCCGAGAAGGCAAGGTGGTCGCCGAAGGTGAAGGCCGCACAGACGGCAAAGGCGATTGCCAGCACCTTGTCACGCGGCTGCATCTTGCCGACCAGCCGGTACATGGCGAGGATGTTCGCCGTTGCCGCCAGAAGCCCCGCGGCCCCTTCCGGCGAGACGCCGATGCGCGCGCCAAGCGCCTCCATCGGACCTGCCAGATATTTGGTCAGCAGGTAGACCATCGGAAACGCCCCGGCGAGCATGATGCCGATATAGCCGGCAATCTCCAGCGCACGGAACTGGTCCTGCTCATCCGCGATGATCGGGTCGAAGCCCCATGAGCCGAACACAGTGGTGAAGAAGCCCGTGAAATACTCGACGATGGAAGCGACCAGAACGAGCGTGATGCCGGCATACATGAGGCGGCCGAACCACAGAAAACCCGTGATCATCGCATCGGGTGCAAAGCGCAGCCCGAGCGCGATGGCGACGCAGAAGACGATCAACGGCAGAAGATTGCGCAGAATGTCCACCAGCGACAGCGCGATCTGGTAACTCGCATCAGCCGTCGTCGAGACATCCGGGCGAATGCCGAGCCCGGCAAGCGCGATCAACGCGCAGGCGATGAACACGCCAATCGGCACGCTCAGAATGCCGGACATGATGCCGAGCGCCATGTATTTGTGGTCGGCCTTCGCCAGCATCGCCAGTCCCACGGGAATGGAAAAGATGATGGTCGCGCCCGACATGAAGCCCACAATGGTGGCGATCATCCACGCATCGCGCGACTGGGCGAGCGTGTCGGCAAGCTGATAGCCGCCCATGTCGACGGCAATCACCGTAGTGGCTGCAATGGACGGGTCTGCGCCGATCATCGCGAAAAGCGGCCCCGCGACGAGGCGGATGAACTCCGAAAGATAAGGGATCGCGGCCATGATGCCGGCCACGGGAATGAAGATCGGGCCGATGGAATGCAGCCCCTCGATAAACTCTTTCCCGAGCCCGGTTTCAGGGTTTCGGATGGAGGCGATTGCGCCGGCGACGGCGCATGCCATGATTATGTAAATGACGTAGGTACCGATTGAAGCCATTTGCCTTCCCTCCCAGTGTGCGAAATGCGCCTCCGGCTTTTTGACGCCGGTTTTTCGATCAGCCCTTTACGCGTTCCCCCGGCGGATCGTAGAGCGGCGCCATGTGCACCGTGGCCGCGAAGCGTTCGTTCGCCACGATGAGTTCATAGTCTCCCGATGTCAGAAATGCGTCGTCGACGCCCCCGGCGGCGCGCACATAGCCGTAGCCGATGGGTTTGCCGACCGTGTAGCCATAGCCCCCGCTCGTCAGATAGCCGACCGGCTCGCCATTGCGCAGGATCGTTTCCCGGCCAAGCAGAACCGCGTCGGGGTCAGCCGTGGTGAAGCAGGCAAGGCGTTTGGTCAAAGGGCCGCCAGAAGCCGCCTCACAGGCCTCGCGCCCGATGAACGGCGTGTCACGGCGCAGCTTCACGGCCCAGCCAAGCCCCGCCTCGAACGGGTTGTCATTGGGCGTGACGTCCGAGCCCCAGGCGCGATAACCCTTCTCCAGCCGGAGCGACTCGATGGCGCGATAGCCCACGGGGCGGATCTCCTGCGCGCGGCCTTTGTCCATCAGCGCGTCAAACACGTCGCCCGTGCCCTCGATGGGCACATGCAGCTCCCAGCCCAGTTCACCAACATAGGTCACGCGCATGGCGCGCACGCGGTGCCCGGCAATGTCGATCTCCTGCACCCGGCCGAAGCGGAAGGCCTCGTTGCCGACATCGGCCCCGGTCACGGCGGCGAGAACTTCACGCGCCCGCGGCCCCATCAGGGAGAGCGTGCCATGTTTCTCGGTCACGTCGACAAGACGGGCGTTTGCGCCGGCAGGCAGGTGGTCTTCTATCCACGCAAAGTCGTGGGTGCGCGAGCCGGTTCCGGTCACGATGTAGAAGTGGTCATCGGCAAGACGGGCGACGGTCAGGTCGCATTCGATGCCGCCGCGCGAATTCAGGATCTGCGTGTAGGTCAGGCGTCCGGCGGGCTTGGCGACATGGTTGGCGCAGATGCGCTCCAGCGCTTCGGCCGCATCGGGGCCAGTCAGCTCATACTTGGCGAAGGATGACTGATCGAACACGCCAACCTTTTCGCGCACATGCGCATGTTCCTCACCGACGGGGCCAAACCAGTTCTGCCGCCCCATGGAATAGTCGTCCCGCGCGTCCATCCCCTCCGGCGCAAACCAGTTGGGCCGTTCCCAGCCGAGCTTCGAGCCGAACACCGCGCGGTGATCCTGAAGCTTTGCATAGAGCGGGGAGACGATGCGCGGCCTGCCGCTTTCATATTCCTCATGCGGGAACGCGACCGTGTAGTGCTTGCCATAGGCTTCGAGCGTGCGCTCCTCGACCCATTTGCGGTCCCGGTGCAGCTCCGAGAAGCGGCGAATGTCCACGACCCAGAGATCCAGCGGAGCCTCGCCGCGCACCACCCATTCCGCCAGCACCCAGCCCGCACCGCCGCCTGCGGCGATGCCGAAGGCGTTGAAGCCGGCCCCGACAAACATGCTGGCGCATTCCGGGGCCTGTCCGAGAATGAAATTGCCGTCCGGCGTGAAGCTTTCAGGCCCGTTGATCATCTGCCTGACGCCTGCTTCGGCGAGTGCCGGAACACGCTCGATGGCCTGTGTCATGTGCTGTTCGAAATGGTCGAAATCGTCGTCGAACAACTGGAATTCGAACCGGTTGGGCACATCTCCGCCCGGCAGGCCGGTGGCCCAGCTCTGCGGGTTCGGTTCGTAGCCGCCCATGACGAGGCCGCCGACCTCCTCCTTGAAATAGATGCGGCGGTCGGGATCGCGCACGGTCGGCGTGTCGGAAGAGAGCCCCTCGATCTTCTCGGTCACGATGTACTGGTGCTTGACCGGTTGCAGCGGCACCGAGACCCCGGCCATCGCACCGATCTGACGGGCCCATTGGCCGCCGCAATTGACCACTTTTTCGCAGGCGATCCTGCCACGATCCGTCTCCACGGCAACGATGCGGCCGCCCTCCATCTCGAAGCCGGTCACCTGAACGCCTTCAAAGAGCCGCGCCCCGTTCATGCGCGCGCCCCTGGCGAGTGACTGGGTGATGTCGGACGGGCTGGCCTGCCCATCCGTGGGCAGCCAGGACGCGCCGATCAGGTCGGACGTGTCCATGAGCGGCCACATCCGCTTCACTTCCTCCGGCCCGACAAGCTCCATCTCCATGCCGAAGCTGCGCGCGGTGGTGGCAAGCCGTCTGAACTCGGTCCAGCGGTCTTCATTGGTGGCGAGCCGCAGGCAGCCGGTCATTTTCCAGCCGGTCTCCAGACCCGTTTCCTCGTGCAGCCTTTTGTACAGATCCACCGAGTATTTCAGCACGCGCGTGATCGACGCCGACGAGCGCAGCTGACCGATCAGCCCGGCGGCATGCCAGGTCGAGCCCGATGTCAGTTTGCCCTGTTCCAGAAGAATGACGTCGGCCTTGTGGTCGCGGGCAAGGTGGTAGGCTGTCGAGCAGCCGATGATGCCGCCTCCGATGACGACGATCTGGGCATGCGAAGGCAGGGTCTGGGTCATCGTAATGCGCGTCCGTATTGGGTGTAGAAAGTGTCCAGTGCGGCCTCGAGCCGCGAGAGGTTCTCATGCGTGTAGGCAACGTAGTCGGTGCCCGGCGCGTCGAGATAAAGCTCGGAGGTCATGCTCCACATCGCCTCGCGCAACAGCGAAGCGCACTGCATGGAGGCCAGCGAACGCCGCAGGTCCCAATCGGGCGTGCGGTCGAAATAATAGCCGAGCAGCGCTTCGGACTCTTCGTCCGAAAAGCTGGCGTTGGAGGAGAGACCCGCCAGATCGAACATCGCCGTCGAGAAGCCGGCATATTCGAAATCGATCAGCCACAGCCGCTTGCCGTCATCCAGAAGGTTGGCTGGCAGGAGGTCGTTGTGACCGAACACGATTGGAAGCGGCGTCTGTACGGCTTCCAGCTCATCGGCCAGCGCAAGATAGGCCGGCAGCTGCTCCGTCATCCGGCTCCCGCCTTCCTTCAGGGTGCGCGCATAGTCGCGGATGACGTGAAACGGCCAGAACATGAAGCCCGGCCCTGAAACATGGTGCGGCATGTCCTGATGAAAATCGCGAACGATCCTGGCGACGCGTTCAATGTTGGCGCGCACATCGGCTTCGCCGTATGTTTTCGCATTGAGATGTCTGCAAACCATCACGCCGGGCGCCGCATGCTCGACGGCTGGTGCAAGAGACGCTAACTCGGCGGCGCGCGCGGTCATCAATTCGCGGTCGCGGATAACGTGATGAAAGGGATAGTCCTTGCCAAAACGGACCACATGGCCGCCGGCATCGTCGGTAACGAGCCAGCTTTCATTGCTGATGCCGCCGACAAGCGGCTCTATCGTGATTGCCCCCTGCCATAGGGGTAGTGCCGCAATCCGATCAGAGCCCGGGGCGGTGATTTCCCGTGCTGCCGTCATGTCTCCTCCCGCAGCCTTTGGCTGTCGATTTTGAGGAAGAATTGATGGGCATCTGTGTGAAGTCAACAGAAAAATGTTGAAGTTTGACCGATTTGCATCTTCTTGAATTTCAAATCAGTCATGATAGGGCATAAACGGGCATAACCGGTAAGGGCAACGCAGATGAACTATTCCCCCCGCCATGGTCGGATTCTGGATCTTCTGACAGAGCAGGGCACAATGGGCGTCAATGATCTGGCGCAGCATCTGGAGGTGTCGGTGGAAACCGTTCGCCGCGATGTGAAGGCGCTCGCCGGGCGCGGCGCCATCGTGCGCATGCATGGCGCCATCGCCTTGCCGTCCGTGGTCAGCGAAGCGCCGTTCGAGCGGCGCATGCGGGAGAACCGGCAGGCCAAGGAGACCATCGCCGCACTGGCCGCCGCGACGATCCGCGATGGCGAGTCCGTGATGCTCGACACGGGCACCACCACCAGCCTTCTGGCGCGCGCGCTGCTGGACCACCGGCAGTTGACCGTCGTTACCAACTCATCCGACATTGCCCGCACGCTGGCGACCGTCAATGGCAACAAGGTCTACATGGCCGGCGGGGAGTTGCGCAGCGACAGTGGCTCCGCGCTCGGCTTTTCCGCCATCGAGTTCGTCAGCCGTTTCAGCGTTGATCACGCCATCATTTCCGCCGGCGCGGTGAACGCGATGACCGGCATCATGGATTACGATCTGGAGGAGGCGCAGTTCGGCAATGCGGTTCTGGCGCGTGGTCGCCGCCGGGTTGTCGTGACCGATGCTTCCAAGTTCGGCCGGAAGGGGCTGGTGCGCGTCTGCTCCTTTGCCGAAGTCGATTCGCTGATCGTCGACAGTATGCCGCCGGAAGACCTGTCCGAAGCGCTCCGTCAGGCCGATGTGACGGTTACCTGCCCCGCCTGACGGGGGCGTTCAGCCCACCGGCGCACCACGCCTGTGGGAAAGCTGTACATTTGTTCTCCGACCAAACAGTTCCTGCACAATCAACTTGCTTTCCGTCTCGGGATTTGGTTCGTTCCGCGCATCCACAGGGGTGCCGCGTATCGCCGCGGCTGAGATGAGGGTGCAAATCCTCGGGCCCTAGAAGCTGATCTGGGTAATGCCAGCGGAGCAAGGAGGACAATCATGTTCGCAGGTGCGCAGCTTTCCCTTTATCCGATGACCGACAATTTCGTCGACGTCATCATGTCGTCGCTCTCCGCGTTCGATCCTTACCGGGACCGGTTGCGGATCGAGACCGACGATATCTCCACGCTCGTCGTCGGCCCGCCCGAAGTGCTGTTTCCGGCGCTGCGCGATTTCTATGTCGCCGCCGCATCCACCCGCCATCATGTGGTGCTGCGCGCCACGCTATCGCGCGGCTGCCCCGGCGAGCCCGACGATCCGATCTGCAGCACCTCTGCACTCGCCAATCCGTCGGAGCCGCTCGCCGAACGGCAGAAGGCGGCGCTTGCAGCAGTGGCCAATGCCAAGACCACGTCGGAAATCGCACGCGCGCAGTTCTCGCTTTACGTGATGGGCGCCGGCGATCACATGGCGGAGATCATGGGCTGCATCGACTTCCTGAAGTCGAGCGGCGTCTTCGATCGTTCCAAGAATTTCTGCAGCCGTCTCACCGGCGATGCAGGCCCAGTTTTCGCAACGCTCGAACAGGCTTTTTGCCGGTTTGGTCCGCCCGAAGGCCATGTGACGGTCGATTTGACCGTTTCCGCCAACAGCCCCTCCACGGCCTGACCCCATGTCTCAGGGTCGGCCCCGTCCTGCGGGCGGACGGCTGGTGCGCGGCTTGCCTGCCCTGGCAAGCGTTGCCGGTGCAATCCTCCTTTGGGAAATCTATGTGCGGCTGTCGGGCATTTCGCCGCTGGTTCTGCCTGCGCCTTCGCGCGTCATCGAACAGATGGGCGTCAACCGCGCCCTCCTGTGGGAGAACACGCTGCCGACGCTGAGCGCGACGCTGACCGGCTTTGCCTTCTCCGTCAGCATCGCCTTTGCCCTCTCGGTGGCGCTCGATTTCCTGCCGAAGCTGCGGCGGGCGCTGTTCCCGATCTTTGTCGTCAGCCAGACCCTGCCGCTGGTGGCCATCGCGCCGCTGGCCGTCCTGTGGTTCGGTTTCGGTCTCACACCGAAAATCCTGCTCGTGGCGCTCGTCACCTTCTTTCCCATGCTGGTGGCGCTGGTCGATGGCTACGAATCCACCGATCCCGAAATCGAAACGCTGATGCGCTCCATGGGCGCGTCGCGGTGGAAAGTGTTCCGGGCGGCGCGTTTTCCCTCGGCCATGCCCTATTTCTTCGCCGGCCTGCGGATCTCCATCACCTATGCCGTGGTCGCCGCGATCTTCTCCGAATATGTCGGCGCGCGCGCCGGGCTCGGCATTGTCATTCTCAACGCCAAGAACAGCTTTCGCCCGGATCTCATGCTGGCAGCGGTCGTGGTCAGCTCCACGCTGACGCTGGTGCTCTTCGGCGTCTCGGCGCTTCTGCAACGCGCGCTGCTGCGCTGGCGTGAAGCGGGGCAAACACGATGAGCGCCCTCGAAATGCGCAATGTGGGCGTGATGCTTGGCGAAACCGCCGTGCTCGACGATGTGTCGCTGCATGTGGGGCAGGGGGAGTTCGTCTCCATTCTCGGCCCTTCGGGAGCAGGCAAGTCCACCCTGTTTCGCCTGCTCACCGGCGCGCTTGCGCCGGATCGCGGCGAGATCCTGCGCGATGGCGCGCCGCTGAAGCGCGATGGCCAGACCTTCGCCTTCATGCCGCAGCGCGACGCGCTGATGCCCTGGCGACGCATCATCGACAACGTCATTCTGGGGCTGGAAGTGCAGGGTGTGCCCCGCGCCGAGGCGCGCGCCCGCGCGCTGCCGCTATTCGCCGAATTCGGGCTGGAAGGCTTTGAGCAGCGCTATCCGGCGGAACTCTCGGGCGGCATGCGTCAGCGCGCAGCCCTTCTGCGCACGGTCATTCAGGCCCGCCCGATCCAGCTTCTCGATGAACCCTTTGGCGCGCTCGACGCACTCACCCGCGCGCAGATGCAGCGCTGGCTGGAAGACCGCTGGCGCGCTGCACGCTGGACCACGCTGCTCGTGACCCATGACGTGCGCGAAGCAGTGGCCCTTTCAGACCGCATCTATGTGCTGTCGCGCCGTCCCGCCCGCGTGATTTCCGAAGTCGTCGTCCGCGCCCCGCGCCCGCGCCTTGGCGCGCCCCTGCCGGACGAAGCCCGCGCGCTGGAAGAAGATCTTTTGAACACCTTGCTCAGTCAGACAGGAGAAAGACCATGAAGAGCCTGATAGCCGCAGCCCTGATGCTCGGCGCGATGGCGCTGCCGGCAACGGCGCAGGAACGCCTGAGCGTCGCGCTGGACTGGACGCCCAACACCAACCATGTGGGGCTCTACGTCGCCCAGGCTAAGGGCTGGTTCAAGGATGCCGGCCTTGATGTCGAAATCCTGCCCTACACCGACACGTCCTCCGGCACGCTGGTCGCCACGGGCGTTGCCGAATTCGGCATTCTCAGCTCCATCGGTTTCTACAGCCAGCGCGCCACGGGCGCCGACCTCACGGTGGTCATGGCGGTGATGCAGCACGAGACGGGCCGTCTCGTCTTCAACGGCGAGCGTGAAGACATCCAGCGCCCGGCCGATCTCGATGGCATGACCTATGCCGGTTTCGGCAGCGCATGGGAGCAGGCCCTCATCTCCACCATCATCCAGAACGATGGCGGCAAGGGCGAATTCGAGACCGTCACGCTCGGCACCTCTGCCTATGAGGCGCTTGCCAACGGCACGGTCGATTTCACGCTTGAGGTCAGCACCTGGGAAGGTGTGAACTCCGTGCTCCTCGACCGCCCGCAGCGCGCATTCCGCTATGCCGATTACGGCGTTCCGGATCAGCACACCACCTATCTCGGCGGCAACGGAACCTGGCTGAAGGCCAACCCGGAGACCGCGCACGCTTTCGTTGAAGCGGCTCAGCGCGGCTATGCCTTTGCTGCCGAGAACCCGGAAGAGGCAGCCGAAATGCTGATCGCCGAGACCGGCGGCATGCTGTCCAACCCGGAGCTGGTCCGCGCTTCCATGCAGGCCATCGTGGATGGCGGCTACCTGCAGGACGAAGGCGAACCGGTCGGCCTCATCGATGCGGACATGTTCGGCAACATCACGAAGTTCATGTTCGAGGCGGGCGTCATGCGCGATGCCGACGGCAAGCGCCTTGAGGAAATGCCGGACGTCTCCACCTGGTTCACCAACGCGTACCAGAAGCAGTAATTTCTGACGCAGTTCAGAGATTTACGGGCCCGAAAGCCCCAGGAGGTTTTCGGGCCGTTTTCATTCAGGGCATGGCCGGAAACGTCACGTCCACCAGCGCGAACACCGAGCGTTGCTCCTTCTTGATCCTGTCATCGCTGACCAGCAGAAAGAGTGACGGCGAGACCGCGACAATGCCTTCGAAATCCGCATCGTCGACACCAGGAACATCAAGCCGAACCGCCTGCGTTTTGCATAAGGTGTCGGCCGCGCAGACCGCAGGGTCGACAAGCCGCAGATAGGGAACGAGCGCCTTGTCTTCCTTGATGCGCTCCAGCACCAAAAGTCTGCCATCGGGCAGCGCCGTCATCGCCTTCACCCGCGACGCGCCGATATCCTCGCTCGACCACGAGAGCGTTTCGCCACCTTCCGCATAAAGCGTGTGCGCGGTGCGCGGCGCGGGCTCAAACGGTTCTTCGGGCAGGGTCACAAGGCCAAGCTCCGGGTGATGGGCTATGGATTCAAGGCCGCGGTTCTTGCCCGCCTGTCGGCTGCTGTCACGCACCGCCGATGGCAGCTCGATCTCTGCCAGCCATCCCCCGTCACGCTTGAAAAGTGCGGCGCGCGGTCCGCTTTCGCTCAGGATCGCGAAATTCAGAGCGCCCGTTTCATCTGGTCGTAGCATCAGCGCTTCCGGCCCGAACCCCTGTTCGGCAAGCGCATTGCCATCTGCGTCGGTCAGCGCCGCAGCCGCCTGCGGCTCAAGGGCCGTAATCGTCTCGCCATCGGTCGAAAAGGCGAGACTGAACAGCGTGGCCCGGTCGGAAACCGCGTAAACGGTCTGCGTCTGCGGGTCGTAAGCGAGGCCGGATAACTCGGCCATCGTCTCGCCGTTCACATCGATTTCGGGCATCACCCGATGATCGAGAACCCGCGCCGACATCGGCTCGGCATTGACTGCAAGCGTGGTGGCGAGGGCGAGGAGGGGTGTCAAAAGAATGGTTCTCAAGGTTCAGACCTCATTTCTGGCGGAAATGCTTCTGGCAGACGGCAGGGGCGCCCCGGATTTTCCGGAGCGCCCGCTGCCTCACAGCATGATCCCGCGAAGGGTGAAGTAGATCACGGCGGAGATGAGCGCCGTCAGCGGAACGGTTATGATCCAGGCCGACAGAACCTTGGTCATCAGCGCCCGGTTCACGAGAGCTTCTCCCCGGTCGGTTGCCGCAGTGCTGCCGCACACGCTGGCGTCAGACTGCCTTTGCGCATGTTCCCTGCGCAGCCCATCGATCATGGCCCTGCGCTGCGCGAAGGGGCTTGCCTGCATGCGGGCGATGAAAGCGTCGCATTCCGCCTCATCACGACCGGCATGCAGTGTGCGGATATCGCTGACGATCCGCGCATAGCGGCGCTTCAGCCACTCCCGCAGAAAGCCCACGCCAAGCACCGCGCCCACGGTCACATGGGTCGTGGAGACCGGCAGGCCAAGCTGGCTGGCCGTGATCACGGTGATGGTTGCCGCCATGGCGATGCAGTAGGCGCGCATCGCGTCCAGCCTGGTCAGCTCCCCACCCACGGTCTGGATGACGCGGGGGCCGAACAGCAGGAGGCCGATGGCGAGGCCGGCAGCGCCGAGCCCCATGACCCAGAACGGAATGATGGCCTTTTCCTGCATCGCGTCATTGGTCAACACATCATAGATACCGGCCAGTGGCCCGATCGCGTTTGCCACGTCATTGGAGCCGTGCGCGAAGCTCAAAAGCGCTGCCGAGAAGATGAGCGGCAGGGCCAGAAGCTGGTTCACCGCGGATTTGTCATTCTGAAGTTTTGGCAGCCGGCGTGCGATCAGGAAGCGGGAGACAGCCCATGCCACAAGAGCGATGAGCGCGCTGGCCATGGTCGCCTCAAGCAGGCTCGCGGACCACACCTTCTTGAACCCCTTGAGGATCAGATAGGTGCCGAACGACCAGGTCATGGCGGCCACGAGAAGCGGCACAATCCTCTGCGCGGCCTTCAGCACCTGCGGCTCATAGGTCACGAAGCGCTTGATCGCATAGAGAAACAGCGCAGCAAACAGGCCGCCCAGAAGCGGGGAGATGATCCAGCTTGCGGCGATGTTGGCCATCACCGACCAGTCAACGGCCGAAAGGCCCGCTGCCGCAATGCCGCCGCCCATCACGCCACCCACGATGGAATGGGTCGTGGAGACGGGCGCGCCGAAAACGGTGGCGAGGTTCAGCCAGAGCGCCGCAGCCAGAAGTGCGGCCATCATCACCCAGACATAGACGTTCCGGTCAGCAAGCGCCTCCGGCATAACGATGCCGCCGCGCACGGTGCTGATGACCTGGCCGCCGGCAATAAGCGCGCCGCCAAACTCGAACACCGCCGCCATGATGAGCGCGCCTGCAAGCGGGATCACCCTTGCGCCGACCACGGGGCCGATATTGTTGGCGACATCATTTGCGCCGATATTGAGCGCCATATACGCGCCGAAGCCGGCGGCCGTGGCGATCCACAGCGCGAATTCGGGATTGCCGCCATTCTGGGCGCGCACCAGCGCATAGGCCATCGCCGCAGCGACGAAGGACAGGGCGATGAAAAGACGTCCGAGAAACGGAGCAAGGTCTCTGAGGTCCGACCTGGCTTTCGCGAGGCTCGCCATATAGCCGGATTCAGGCAAAGCGGGGCTGACATGCGTACGCATGGTCCTCTCCTTTCGATGGCAGAGTTGAAGCTCAGGCGGGGCTCAGGGCCCGGCCGTCGAGAAGCTGCAAGCGACGCAGCGCGGGCAGGAAGCGGTTGTGCCGCTCCACCTGGCCCGTCGCGGCCATGCCCACGCAGTATTTTGAGCAGCGTTTTGTCGGGTGGACGTGCAGTCCCCGGAAAATCGCATCGGCGATGCCGTTGCCGCGCGCCGACTTCGTTTCCACGATGGAGATATCGGGCCGCACAAGGCGGCGCACATCGCCAGCCTTGAACGAGAGCTGCGTGTCAATGGTCATGCGCTCGCCGCCCTCCTTGGCCACCAGCGTGATGCGCATATACTGCATCTCGATCACCGGGGCCAAAGGCCGGTCGAAGGGGCTGTCATAGATCTCGCGGTGGCACGTATCGATGAAACTTTCACCGGAGTGGTCGAGGCCCGAACCGGGTTCCTGCAGCTTCAGGCGTTTTTTGACCGTAATCTGCCGTTTGCTCTTCAGCTTCACTTCCAGATAGCTGAGGCCAGTGTCCACGTAATCGCGCACCCGCACCTTGCAGCGTTTGCGACGCCCCTGATGGTGGTCGTAATAGCTGCGCAGATCGTCATCATCATAATAACGGGTGGCATAAGTGAACGCGCGGATGCCGTCGATTTCGAGCACGTCGAACAGGTCCGAAAAGGCGTGCAGCGCGGGGCGGAGCCGGTTGGCCGGGACGATATACTTGTTGTCCAGCCGTTCCAGCATGGCGGCCTTGCCGTTCAGTCCCTCAAGCGAGATCGGGCGGAAGCCGGTCAGTTCATTTGTGATGGAATGATCCATTGGAGTGTCTCCTTCCCGGCAGGTCAATGCCGGGGCTTGCGGAAGAACACGTTCATCCGGGCCATGTCGTTGATGTAGTCGAGCGCGGTGATCTGGTAGGACATCACGTCCACGCCAAGGCGCTCGGAGAGGTCGCGGCGCATCTTCTCAGGCTGCGAAAGCGCTTCGTGATCGATCTTGTCGAGCGTGATCTTCACACCGTCGGACGAGCGCAGGATGGCCGGGTGATCGAGGATGTAAGCGCCCAGAAGCACAAGCGCGACAACGGCAAGCACGATGGCCAGAGGCGTTCCGGGAATGGCGCAGATCACGGCGATGGAGACCGAGCCGAAGAAATAGGTGATTTCCACCTTGGAGATCTGCTCCGAACGCAGGGTGAAGAGCGCCAGGATCGCGAAGAGGCCAAAGCCGGCGGCCAGCGAGAATTCGACAGCCGAGAGAATGGAAAGAACGCCAAAGGCAAAGATGTTGAACAGCGATGCCGCCGTCACCAGTTCCTTGTCGCGGTAGCGCCGGTAGTAAAGGCCGAAGACCAGGATCGTCATCGACACGACGTCGATGCCAAAGCGGATTGGGGTGTCACCGAATGCGAATGTTTCCAGCATTGTTTTCCTCATTTGTTGGTCACGGCCTCTGTCAGAAAACTGTCGTAAAACTGTCAGAAAGCCGTCTCTGGTGTCGGAAAACGTGAGGGAATTGGATCTATTCCATCGGCATTGATTTTATTTCTCCCGGGTCCGCTGAAACCCTTGCCGCATATGAAAAAACTCCCCCCGGATTTTTTCCGGAGGGAGTTCATCTTTGTCGTTTCGGTCAGATATCTGCGCCTGATCCGGCGTTCTATTCCGCCGCGTCGCGCCGTGGCAGCACCCAGTCGGGGCGCGGGAAATGGCAGGTATAGCCATTGGGATAGCGCTCGAGATAATCCTGATGCTCGGGCTCTGCTTCCCAGAAATCGCCAACCGGCTCCAGTTCCGTCACCACCTTGCCCGGCCACAGGCCGGAGGCGTTCACATCGGCAATGGTCTCTTCGGCCACGCGCTTCTGCTCGTCGCTTACATAGTAGATCGCCGAGCGATAGGACATGCCGACATCATTGCCCTGCCGGTTTGCCGTGGTCGGGTCATGGATCTGGAAGAAGAACTCCAGCAGCCGGCGATAGCTCGTCTTGTCGGGATCAAAGGTGATTTCAATCCCTTCCGCATGGGTTCCATGGTTGCGGTATGTGGCGTTCGGCACGTCGCCTCCGGTGTATCCCACACGGGTGCTGACAATGCCGGGCAGCTTGCGGATGAGGTCCTGCATGCCCCAGAAACAGCCGCCAGCCAGAACAGCGCGTTCAGTCATTGCACATCCTCCACCTGATCGAGATAGTCTCCGTAACCTTCCGCTTCCATCGCATCGCGATGAATGAAGCGCAGTGCCGCCGAATTGATGCAATAGCGCAGACCGCCACGGTCTCGCGGGCCATCCTCGAAGACATGGCCAAGATGGCTGTCGCCATGCGTGGAGCGCACTTCCGTGCGGATCATGCCGTGGGTCGTGTCCCGCAGCTCGCTGACATTGGCCGGCGCGATGGGTTTGGTGAAGCTCGGCCAGCCACAGCCGGACTCATATTTGTCGCTGCTTGCGAAAAGCGGTTCGCCCGAAACGATGTCGACGTAGATGCCCGGTTCTTTGTTGTTCAGGTGCTCGCCGGTGCCAGGGCGTTCCGTGCCGCTTTGCTGCGTCACGTAATATTGCTCCGGGCTGAGGCGGGCCAAGGCTTCTTCGGTCTTCCTGTAGTTCATCGGCAGCTCCGGCTTCCTGATCGTTCAATGGTGATCGGTCTCGGCATCGCGTCGAAACACGGTGCCTGCGGAGCCTCATCTAGGTATCGCGGCTCCGCGATCCCAATCATATTAGCGTGATCCGAAACGGAAGTCCGCCGGGACGCGTCAGCGCAGTGTGGAAAGCGCCGCGCTCTCGTCCTCGGCCGAAAGCGGCGCACCGGCCCTGGTGGCCATGAGAAACGCGTCCAGCGCTTCCAGCGAAGACGCGGGAACGAAATCGCCGTTCACATCCACCTGCGAGGCCGCAAAGCGCAGCTGCCAGGCATCGTTTTCCTGACAGGCGACAGCCACATGAGATGTGCCACGCGCACTGACCTCGAATTCCCGGCAAAGCGTGTCCGCGCCATCGCGATAAGTGGCAATCGCCTCGAAACGCGCATCCTCGCCAAGTTGCCTTGTCTCGCCCGACGGCGATACGTTCAGCGCTTCCACGATCCGGTCGTCTGCAAGGCCCGCAATCTCGATGCCGCCCGCCCGTTCGGGCTGACCGGCGGCCATGTAACCAAGCAACCCGCCCGCAACCATCGCCAGAGAAGCTGCGATGGGCAGGGCATGGCGCTGCGCGAACCCCTGTTGGCGCGGGGCGCTCCTTTGCCTGAAGGGAAGCACCTCCGCTCCGGAAGTGAATTCTTCCATCTCCGCAGCGCCAGCCATCTGTCGCACACGCGCTTCAAGATCGTCTGGCACGGAAACTTTTGCCGTTCCGAATGTGCCCGCCAGTAACGCGCGCGTCTTCATGAACAGGTCCACGCGCTCCGCGAGCGCAGTGTCCCGCCCGATGGCGTCTTCAACCTCAAGGCGGGTCTTCGCATCGAGCTCGCCATCGGCATAGGCCATCAGAACTTCATCGGTGAATTTTTCTTCATGCATCGTGTTCTGTCCTGTCGCAAAAGGTCATGCGGCCCTGTCAGTTTAGATCAAGTTTTCCGGCGAGCGTGGTCCGGGCGCGGGCAAGCCGGCTCATGACCGTGCCGATGGGAATGCCAAGCGCGGCGGCAGCTTCCTTGTAGGAGAGCTCCTCCACGCAGATCATCATGATGATCTCGCGCTGGTCCGCCGGCAGTTCCTGCAGCGCACTCGCCACATTGCCGAGCATCAGATGCGTTTCCGTGTCATGCGCACCATCGGTGAAAATCGCATCGGGCCGGTCGACAATGTCCACGCTTTCGCCGCGCGTCCTGTCGCGCCGCACCCGGTCAATCCAGGTGTTGCGCATAATGCGTATCAGCCACGCGGAAAGGTTCGTGCCCTGGGCATAGCTGCTCCGGCTCGCAAAGGCTTTCTCGCAGGTCTGCTGCACAAGATCGTCGGCCACGTCCAGCGAGCGGCTCAGCACGAAAGCATAACGTCGCAGGTTCGGCAAAAGGTCGACGATTTCATCCGCAAAGGTGGATTTCATGTTCCGGTCCGGGCGCCTTCTCCGTGAATGATGTGGAATAAACGTTGGGCTCGCCCGTTTATTCGCCTGCATTCCAAAAAATGCTAATGAGGCGTCGAATGGAAGGGTTCATGAACGCAAAACACAGCTATCGCTGCTTCGTCCGTCTATTGTTCATCGCGCTTTTGGGATTGCCCATGGCGATCGCGCCCGTGCTGGTGAATGACCCGGCCGGCTATGCATTTGCCGACGATGACGATGATGACGACGACGATGATGATGACGATGATGACAACGGCGGCGGTGGAGGCGGCGGCAGCAGCGGGGGAACGAGCTTCAGCGGAAGCTCCTCCGGCGGTTCATCCGGGTCGTCCCGGCGCTCGGGCTCTTCCGGCAAGACACTCTTCGAAGCGCTGAAACAGCGCCTCAATCCCCGCAAGAGCGCACCGCGCCGCAGCAGGCCCGCTGCCCGGCGCGCCGCACCGCCCCCCGCCATCCACGCCGACCGTGAGGTCATCGCGCTGGGACTGAGCCAGGGAGACATAGAGGCGCTCGTCGACGATGGCTTCGCCGTCCTGGAACAGATCGACCTCCTGTCACTCACGGCAACGCTATACCGGCTGCGCATCCCGGCGGAACAATCGCTCGATGCAGCCCGCGATACCGTACGCGCACTCAGGCCCGATGCCCTGCTCGATCTTAATCATCACTATCGCCCGTCTTCACGCGGTGGTGCAGATGGCGCCGGGCTCATCGGTTGCGAAGGTCCGCACTGTCCCGACAGGGCGCTGGTCGGATGGGTCGAGCCCGGCGGGCAGGATCCCGCCTGTGCGAGCCCTGTTCGCGTCGGCATTGTCGACACCGGCATCAACCCCGAGCACACCACCTTCGACGGCGGCGAGATCGAGTTCGTCCAGATGGAAGTGTCGGGCGGCTCCGATTCAGGCCGTCAGCACGGAACGGCGGTCGCGGCGATCCTGATCGGTTCCGGCGAAAGCCGGTCGCCGGGGCTCCTCAATGGCGCGAAACTCGTCGCCGCCGATCCGTTTTACCGCAAGGCGGGCGACGAACGGGCCGACGCCTATCACCTGATCGCCGCCATCGATGCGGTGGTCGACCAGGAGGTCGCAGTGCTCAATCTCAGCCTGGCAGGCGCGGCCAATGAAGTGGTCGAGCGGATCGTCAACGAGGCGGCGCAAAAGGGCGTCGTCGTCGTTGCATCCGCCGGCAACAACGGACCGCGCGCGAAGCCGGTCTATCCCGCAGCGTATGACACGGTCATCGCGGTCACGGCAGTGGACCGCGCAAAGCGCGTTTATCGCCGGGCAG
Source organism: Nitratireductor sp. GZWM139 (assembly GCF_030068685.1). Taxonomy (NCBI): domain Bacteria; kingdom Pseudomonadati; phylum Pseudomonadota; class Alphaproteobacteria; order Hyphomicrobiales; family Phyllobacteriaceae; genus Nitratireductor; species Nitratireductor sp. GZWM139. Next base: position 106,802 of record NZ_JAMQML010000010.1, read on the forward strand.
GGCAGGGCGACCACATCGATTTTGCCGCCCCCGGCGTGCAGGTCTGGACCGCCGCTTCGGTTTCCGGCGCACGTCCCAAGACCGGGACCTCCTTCGCAGCCCCCTTCGTCACCGCAGCAGCGGCCATGCTCAAACGTCAGGATCAAAGCCTCGACCATCGGGCGGTGAAGGCAATCCTCGCGGAAACAGCGCTGGATCTCGGGGCTGAAGGGCGCGATCCGGTGTTCGGTCACGGCCTGTTTCAGGCCTCCGGCCTGTGCCCGGCGGCCCTGCCGGGCGAGTAATCTGAAACCATCCTTGCGTTGTGCGACACGCTTCCTATATTGCACGCCGAAGCGAGGACGACCTCCCCCATTCCGGGAACCATTTCGGGACGGCCCGAGTACCAACGGGGAGCAAGATGCGCACTGCCGCAGACCGTATTCGCCACGCCGTCAGTTTCGAGCTGATCGCCCTTCTCATCGTCACGCCAATCGCCTCGTGGCTTTTCGGCAAGCCCATGTTCGAGATGGGCATCGTCGTGGTCGTCAGCGCCACGGTCGCCACGGCGTGGAACTATATTTACAATCTGGGTTTCGACCATGCGCTGCGCCGTTTCACCGGCAGTGTCCGCAAAACGGTGCCAATGCGCGTCGTTCACGCCGTTCTGTTCGAGGGTGGCCTTCTGGTCGTCCTGATGCCATTCACGGCAGCACTTCTCGGCGTTCCCATGGTGGAGGCGCTCTTCGTCAACGCCTCTTTCGCGCTTTTCTATCTGGTCTACGCTTTCGTTTTCAACTGGGCGTATGACCTGATCTTTCCCGTGCCCGAAGTGCGTGCGGCTCCCGAGAACAGCCGGGCCTGATCACGCTCAGCCCTTGAGCGGCGGGGCCTTCGTCTCGCCGCTGCCGAGCCGCTTTCCGGGATTGATCGCCTCAAGCCACAGCAGATAGGCCGCATGGTCGTGTCGGCCCATCTTCATGTCGTGAACAAGTGCGCGAAACGCGTCGCGCGTCTGTTCCGTGAGCGGCAGCTTCAGCCTGGCCGCATCGGCCACTTCGAGCGCGTTTTCGAGATCCTTGAGATGCAGTTCAAGCGGGCCGCCGGGTATGAAGTTGCGCTCCAGCATCCGCTCTCCATGCAGTTCCAGAATGCGTGAGGTGGCAAAGCCGCCCATCAGAGCATCGCGCAGTGCAGCCGGGTCACATCCACCTTCCTGCGCCAGAAGAGATGCTTCGGCAATCGCGCCAATGGTGACAGCCACGATTGCCTGATTGGCGAGTTTCGCAACCTGACCGGCCCCGTGCGTGCCCACATGGGTTGCCCGCCCCATGGAGGAGAGCAGTTTCTCCGCATCGGCGAAGTCTCCAACATCGCCGCCCGCCATGATGGCAAGCGTTGCTTCGATGGCCCCTTTCTCACCGCCCGATACGGGCGCATCCAGATGTCTGTGCCCGCTTTGGGAGAGCATCTGCGCATGATCGCGGGCGACCGCTGGCTGGATCGACGACATGTCGATGAAAAGCGCACCTTTCGGCGCACGCTCCGCAATGCCGTTCCCGCCAAAATAGATCTCGGTGACGATGGGCGAGTTGTCGACCATCGTCACGATGGCGTCAGCCTGCGCCACGGCCGTCTGCGGGTCGTCCGCAACCGTTGCGACATCCGCAAGCGGCTCCGCCTTGGCGCGGGTGCGGTTCCAGACGGTCAGGTTGAAGCCCGCCGCGGCAATGTTGCGCGCCATGGGCGCGCCCATGATGCCGGTGCCGATGAGGGTGACATTCCTGATGCTCATGGCGGGCTCCACTTCCTGTAATCAGGCCTGAACGACTGTCTGGCGCTGTTCGCCGAGACCGGTGATGGAAAGCGTCATCACGTCGCCGGGCTTCAGATATTGCGGTGGCTTCATGCCCATGCCCACGCCGGGCGGCGTGCCGGTGGAAATCACGTCGCCGGGCATCAGCGTCATGAACTGCGAGAGGTAGGCAATCACGTAGGGCACGTTGAAGATCAGCGTGTTCGAATTGCCCGTCTGACGGCGCTCGCCATTCACATCCAGCCACATGTCGAGATTGTGCGGGTCGGCCACTTCGTCGCGCGTGACAAGCCAGGGCCCGAGCGGGCCGAACGTGTCATGGCTCTTGCCCTTGGTCCACTGGCCGGAGCGCTTGGTCTGGAAATTCCGCTCCGAGACGTCGTTCATGATCGCGAAACCGGCGACGTGATCCATCGCATCCGCCTCGCTCACATATTTCGTCTTCTTGCCGATGATCACGGCCAGCTCCACCTCCCAGTCGAGCGCCGTGGAGCCACGCGGCATTTCCACATCGTCATTGGGGCCGCACAGCGCGTTGAGCGCCTTGGCGAAGATGATCGGCTCTTCCGGCGGCTCAGCGCCGGTTTCGGCTGCATGGTCGGAATAGTTGAGACCGATGCACACGATCTTCTGCAGACCGGCCACGCATGGGCCAAGGCGCGGCTCTCCCTCAACCACAGGCAGGGACTGCGGATCGATAGCGCGCAGGCGCTCCAGCCCCTCTGGCGAAATGACGTCGCCGGCAATGTCGGCAACAGTGCCGGAAAGATCGCGCAGCGTACCGTCCGCCGCGAGCATGCCCGGCTTTTCCTGCCCTGCAGGGCCATAACGCAACAGCTTCATGTCATCGTTCCTCTGTATTTATCTCGGATCAGTAGACCGCGCGTCCGCCGGAAATATCGAACACGCCGCCGGTTGTGAAGGAGCACTCTGCCGAGGCAAGCCAGGCGATCATTGCCGCCGCTTCCGCCGGTTCGAGAAAGCGCTCCAATGGAATTTTCGAGAGCATGTAATCGATATGCTCCTGGCTCATCTGGTCGAAGATCGGGGTGCGGGCGGCCGCCGGCGTCAGGCAGTTCACGATAACGCCCGTCTTGGCCAGTTCCTTGCCCAGCGATTTGGTGAGCCCGATCAGCCCGGCCTTGGAGGCCGAATAATGCGAGGCGTTGGGGTTGCCTTCCTTGCCGGCGATGGAAGCAATGTTGACGATGCGGCCATAGCCACGCTCGATCATGCCCGGTATCAGCGCCCGGCAGGTGAGGTAGGGCGCGACAAGATTGACCTCCACCGTGCGCCGCCACACATCGGACGCAAGCTCCCAGGTCTTGCCGTTGCCGCCCGTGATGCCGGCATTGTTGACGAGTATGTCAATCGCGCCGGCCTGCCGTGCAGCTTCGGTCACCGCATCTTCCTCGGTCAGTTCCACCACGCGACCGGAGGCCTTCTCCCCCAGTTCCGCCACGGCCTTGTCCAGCATGTCGGCATTGATGTCCCAGAGGATCACCTCCGCACCGCTTTCGATAAAGCGCTCCGCCGTCGCCAGTCCAATGCCCTGAGCACCGCCGGTGATGATCGCTCTTTTTCCCTCAAGATCGATGTGGTTCATGAAATGCCCCTCCTCATTTCGTTCCGCTGACTGTCTTGGCACAGACATCGGCAAATCACAATGTATACATTGTTTCTGAACGTCTTAAGTCCCGGTTCTGGCCTCACTGGCCGCAAAGACGGTTTAAAGCTCTGTCGGTGTCGTGCCCCGCTGGCGCAGAAGCGACAGCAATTGCTGGTCGGCGCGGTCGCGGTGCGCCTGATGCAGCCGGGTCGCTTCCTCCGCATTCCCCGCCGCGATGGCGTCGAGAATTGCCCGGTGCTCGCGGTCGGAGACGAGCGGCAGCGGACGCAGCTTCGTGATTGCCCGGCGGGCGTGATACTGCATGTCCCAAAGCTGCCTCAGCATGGAGAGCAGGCGCGGGTTGCCACACAGCCCCACCAGTTCCGAGTGGAACTCGTCATCAAGCTCCGACCAGCTTTCAATGTCGCCACGCTGCGAGGCGCGTTCCATCTGGGTGAGGATGCCATCCAGCCGCTTGTGATCTTCGGCGCTGATGCCACGCCGCGCTGTCAGCTGCGCCGCCTTCACCTCGAGCGCTGAAAAGACCTGATAGATCTGCTCGATTTCATCGACCGTCAGCGCCTTGACCGTGATCCCGTGGCGGGGCCGCACATCGACCAGCCCTTCTTCCTCTAGCCGAATCAGCGCTTCGCGCACGGGCGTGCGGCTGAGCGAAAGAAGGCTGGCCACTTCCGTTTCCAGAAGCGTGGTGCCCGGCGGTAGCCGGCCTTCGAGAATGCGGAATTTCAGCTCGTGATAGGCGCGGTCGCGCGCCGGCATCTTGCCGATCCCCTGCAGGCTGGGGCGCGGGCGCGAAACGGCAACAGCCGTTTCAGCGGCCCTGTTCCCGGGTGCCTGCTTTGCGGTCGCCGCCTTCTTGCCTTCGGTCTTGCTCAGAGCTCCCTCCCTCAATGCCTTCCGTGCCGCAAACCTGTCGGTGCGCCTGTCATGGTTGGCAGATGTTCGCTGCCAGATACAGGCGTTTTGGCTCTCCGCAAACAGATCTTCATGTGCCGGTCTTGCCCCTAGTGATTGTCGCGTGGCACGGGAGGCATTTTGCCATCCTTGCCGCCCTGCGCGAGACGCTGATAATTTACGGCCGGCTCAAGCACCATTCCGGCATCCAGCTGCGCAACCATGCCGCGCTGGATTTCCTGCCAGGGTGTTTGATGCGCCGGGTAGGCATAGCCTCCGGCTTTCTCAAGCTCCGTGCGACGCCTGTCGAGTTCATCCTCCGGCAAAAGCATGTCCGCGGTGCATTTGTTCAGGTCGATGCGCACGCGGTCGCCTGTTTTCAGGATCGCAAGCCCGCCATTGGCGGCCGCTTCCGGCGATGCGTTCAGGATGGAGGGAGAACCCGAGGTGCCCGACTGGCGGCCATCACCCACACAGGGCAGGGAGGTCACGCCGCGCTTGATCAGGTAATCGGGCGCGCGCATGTTCACCACTTCCGCCGCACCCGGATAGCCGATCGGGCCTGCGCCACGCATGAACAGGACGCTGTTTTCATCGATGTCCATTGCAGGGTCATCAATGCGCGCGTGATAGTCCTCAGGCCCGTCAAACACGATGGCGCGTCCTTCAAACGCCATCGGGTCGTCAGGGTTGGAGAGATAGCGCTCGCGGAACTCGTCGGAGATGACCGACAGTTTCATGATCGCGGAGCCGAACAGGTTTCCCTTCAAAACGCGGAAGCCCGCATTTTCCCGGAGCGGGTTGTCGAAGGGACGGATCACCTTTTCATCGGCAATGGCCGCCGTGCCGCAATTCTCGCCAATGGTCTTGCCATTGACCGTCTTGGCATCCTCATGGATCAGCCCTGCGGACATGAGCTGGTTCACCACCGCCGGCACACCGCCCGCATGGTAATAGTCCTCGCCCAGATACTCACCCGCTGGCTGCAAATTCACCAGGAGCGGCACTGTCTCGCCATGGGTCTGCCAGTCATCAATGGAGAGTTCGACGCCCAGATGGCGCGCAATGGCCGTCAGATGGATCGGCGCATTGGTCGACCCCCCGATTGCGGAATTGACCCGGATCGCGTTGAGAAACGCCTCGCGCGTCATCACATCGCTTGGCTTCAGGTCTTCATGCACCATGTCGACGATGCGCAGGCCCGTGCGCCAGGCCACTTCCTGCCGGTCGCGATAGGGTGCGGGAATGGCGGCGGAGCCCGGCAGCTGCATGCCCAGCGCTTCCGCCAGCGAGTTCATCGTGGTCGCCGTGCCCATCGTGTTGCAATAGCCGGTCGATGGGGCGGAAGAGGCGACAAGGCGCACAAAACCCTCATAGTCGATCTCGCCTGCGGCCATCATCTCGCGCGCCTTCCAGACGATTGTACCCGAGCCCGTGCGCTCGCCCCGGAACCAGCCGTTCAGCATTGGGCCGACCGAAAGCGCGATGGCTGGAATGTTGACCGTCGCCGCCGCCATCAAAAGTGCGGGCGTGGTCTTGTCGCAGCCAATGGTCAGAACAACGCCGTCGAGCGGATAGCCATAAAGCACTTCCACAAGGCTCAGATAGGCGAGATTGCGGTCGAGCGATGCGGTGGGGCGCTTGCCGGTTTCCTGTATCGGGTGCACCGGAAACTCGATGGCAATGCCGCCGGCTTCACGAATGCCCTCGCGAACCCGCTTCGCCAGCTCGATGTGATGACGATTGCAGGGCGAGAGATCGGAGCCGGTCTGCGCGATGCCGATGATCGGCTTGCCCGATTGCAATTCTTCCTGCGACAGGCCGAAATTCAGATAACGCTCAAGATAGAGCGCCGTCATGTCTGGATTGTCGGCATTGTCGAACCAGGCGCGCGAGCGCAGGAAAGGGCGTTTCTGATCGCTGCTCATGACATCTCCGGATGCTCGATTTCAGATCATCTTACCCACTTCCCCATTAATGTATACACAAAAAATTACCGACCCCAGTGAGCGATTGATGCGACTCGACACTGGAAACGCACGCTTTTCAAGGCATAAAAGCTGATTGAATTGAGACATTTAATCTTCCTTTGAAAGTCTTCTCCCAATTCCCAATCTGGAAATGTCAGCTCCATTGACTTTTATGGATACGTTGTCACATTTACGCGGAATTGCGTATGGAGGAGATGCGAATGTTGCTCGGCTGTATTGGGGATGACTTTACCGGCTCCTCCGATCTCGCCAACATGCTGGCCAAGAGCGGCATGAAAACCATCCAGTATTGCGGCGTACCCGATGGCCCCGCCGACGCGTCCGTGGAGGCGGGCGTGGTCGCGCTCAAATCGCGCACCATCCCCGTGGCGGACGCCGTGCGCCAGTCGCTCGAGACTGTCGAGTGGCTTCTGGAGCAGGGCGCGCAGCAGATCTATTTCAAATACTGCTCGACATTCGATTCAACGCCCGAAGGCAATATCGGCCCCGTCATCGACGCGCTGATGGAGCGTCTTGGCGCGGAACAGACGGTGGTTTGCCCGGCCTTTCCGGCGACGGGGCGGACGGTCTATCAGGGGCATCTCTTCGTCAATGACCGTCTGCTCAGCGAAAGCGGCATGGAGCACCACCCGTTAACGCCGATGCGCGATGCCGATATCCGTCGCTGGCTCGCCCCGCAGACCACTGGTTCGGTCGGTCATGTCGGCGCGCAGACGGTGCGCCAGGGAGCCGACGCAATTGCCGGCGCGCTGCGCCAGGAGGCCGCCAATGGCCGCACGCGCATCGTTGTCGACACGATTGCCGATGACGATCTGCACCAGATCGGTGCTGCCGTCCGCGACATGAAGCTGGTCACGGGAGGCTCCGGCCTTGGGCTGGGCCTGCCGGCAAACTTCCGCGATGCGGGCCTTCTGGGACAGGGCGGTGAAGGCTGGCAGGGCTCTTCCGGCCGCGCCGCCATTCTCTCCGGTTCCTGCTCAGGGCAGACACGCCGGCAGATCGGCGAATACGCAGCGGCAAATCCCGCCCTGAAGATCGAGCCGGAAGCCGTGCTCTCCGGCGAAATGACACCGCAGGCAGCCGTCGCATGGGTCAGGGAGCAGCCCGCCGGCATTGCGCCTCTGGTCTATTCCTCTGCCGACCCGGACGTGGTGCGCGCCGCGCAGGCCGCATTCGGCCGCGAGGAAGTTGCATCCGCTCTTGAAGGCTTCTTCGCGGCAGCAGCCGTGCAGCTCGTGGCCGATGGTTACGAGCGGCTCGTGGTTGCCGGCGGCGAGACATCGGGAGCCGTTGTGGAGGCGCTTGATCTTCTGGCACTTGATGTGGGGCCGGAGATCGCACCGGGCGTTCCCGCGCTCAAGGCCGCCGGTCGCCCCGTTTTCGTGGCGCTGAAATCCGGCAATTTCGGTGACGACGTATTTTTCGCAAAGGCGCTTGATGTGCTGAAGGGAGAAGCCGCATGAGTGAAGAGAGCAGACTCCGCGAGGAAATGTGCACGCTTGCCGCCTCGCTTCATTCGCGCGGGCTGACCCATGGCGCGACCGGCAATGTTTCTGCCCGCACAAGCGATGGCGGCCTTCTGGTCACGCCCACCGGCTCAACGCTTGGCACGCTCGATCCGGCACGGCTCAGCCGTTTCGATGCATCGGGCCGGCATGTGGATGGCGACAAGCCGACAAAGGAAATGCCGTTGCACGAGGCGTTTTACGAAACGCGCTCCAGGGCAGGCGCCATCGTGCATCTGCACTCCACGCATTCCGTCGCCTGGTCGCTTTTGCCGGATGTCGATCCGGACAATCTGTTTCCGCCGCTCACGGCCTATTCCATCATGCAGCTCGGCAAGGTGAAGCTGCTTCCCTATTTCATCCCCGGCGATGTCGCCATCGGCGAAGCGATCCGCGGACTGGCCGGAAAGCGCTCTGCCGTCATGCTGGCCAATCACGGCCCCGTCGTGGCGGGCAAGGATCTGCGCGCCGCAGGTCAGGCCATTGAGGAGCTGGAGGAAACCGCGCGGCTTGCGCTTCTCACGCGCGGGCTCTCGCCCAGCGTTCTGACATCCGAGCAGATCGCTCAGGTGGTGACGAAATTCGATGTGGAGTGGTCTTGATGCAGGGTTTTTCCGCCAATCTCGGGTTCCTCTGGACAGAGCTTTCCCTGCCGGATGCGGTCCGCAAGGCCCGCGCGGCCGACTTCGGAGCCGTCGAGTGCCACTGGCCCTATGCGGTTCCGGCCGATGAGCTGCGCGCCGCCCTTGAGGAAACGGGGCTCCCGCTTCTCGGGTTGAACACCCGCAAGGGCGACCGTGAAGGAGATTTCGGTCTCGCGGCCCTGCCCGGGCGCGAGGAGGAAGCCCGCGCGGCAATCGACGAGGCGGTGGCCTATGCTGCGGCAGTGGGTGCGCGCGCCGTTCACGTCATGGCGGGCCGGGTAGCGGAAGACGAGGCGGCGGAAGCCGCGTTCGCGGCCAATCTCGCCCATGCCTGCAAGGCAGCCGAACCCCATGGAATCACGATCCTGATCGAGCCGATCAACCACCATGACGTGCCGGGCTATTTCCTCTCCCGCGTGGAGCAGGCGGCAGCAATCATCCGACGCGTCGGAGCATCGAACCTCAAGATAATGTTCGACTGCTATCACACCCAGATCATGCAGGGAGATCTCGTTCGCCGCTTTGCCGCCCATGGCGATCTCATCGGCCATGTGCAGATCGCGGCAGTGCCATCGCGCGCGGAACCGGATGAGGGAGAGATCTGCTTCGAACGTCTGCTGCCCGCCATGCGCGCCGGCGGCTATGACGGTTTCTTCGGCGCGGAATACAAGCCGCGCGCGGGCACGGATGAGGGGCTTGGCTGGGCCAGGGCGTTTGCCAACACTTGACGGCGCAGCGCGCCGTCAGATGTGATCCTTCACCCGGTCCCAGGTGTTCATCAGGTGCTGCGCCATAACCTGGCCCAGCGCTTCGCCGTCGCGCTTTCTCAGGGCGGCGGCCATCTGCTCGTGTTCGGCAACGGCGGAATCCCAATAGGCCGGCTTGCTGTTGCCAAGGAAGCGGATGCGCTTGAGGCGCGCCTGAATGTTCGCCTGCACATCGCGCAGCGATTCGTTGCCCGCAAGCTCCGAAACGCGCGAGTGGAATTCCTGATTCAGCTTGTAGTAGGGCAGGCGGTCGCCCTCCCGATAGCGCTTCAGCATCTCCTCATGAAGCTTCAAAAGGCCGTCGATCTGCGCATCGCTGGCGCGTTCACAGATCAGCCGTCCCGCCAGCTTTTCCAGATGCGCGAGCAATTCCAGCATCGAAAACACATCCTGCGCGGTGAGCTTGCGCACGATGCTGCCTTTCGACGGACGAATGATGATCAGTCCTTCGGCCGCCAGTGTGCGCAGCGCTTCGCGGAAAGGCGTGCGCGAGACGCCAAGCTGCTCAACGAGCATGGTTTCGTCGATGCGCGTGCCGGGCGCGAGATGGCCCTCAATGATGAGATCACGAATGCGGTTGGCGACCTGGTCATGCAGTGTCTGCTTTTCGATCGCCACGGCTTCCATGGGAAAGGGGCTGCTGAGTTCCAAACGGGCTCTCCTGAATCATCGGGATTTCCGAAACATACAAAAAGATGCGTTGACGTGCGAATTTATAATTGTATATTTTGTATACAAAATAAGGAATACACAATGCAGCAGTCACGCATCGCCTTTGCGATTGGAGATCCAGCGGGCATTAGTCCGGAGCTTTCGGCCCGTATCCTGGCCGATGAGAAAGCCAATCTTGGCGATTTGATCGTGATCGGCGATCAGCGGGTTCTGGCGCTTGGTGCGCGTCAGGCCGGCCTTTCGCTCGATCTTCCAGTGGTGCCGCGCGAGGCGCTCGAGGGCGACCTTCCCGAAGGCACGGTCCTGGTGGACATGGGCAATTGCGACCCCGAAAACGTGCCCATCGGCGAGGCCAGCATGGAAGGCGGTCGCGCCGCGCTCGACAATTTTGCCGCAGCTCTGAAGGTCGGCAAGGCGGGCCTTGCCAAAGCGGTGTTCTTCACCCCCTTCAACAAGCACGCGATGCGACTGGCAAAATCAGATTATGTGGATGAAATCGGCTTCATCGACGCCACCATCGAGGCAGAGCGCAGCGGTCGCGAGTTCAACGTTCTGGATGAAGTGTGGAACGCGCGCGTCACGTCGCACATTCCCCTGCGCCACGTTGCCGACAAGCTGTCCGTCGACAGGATCTATGAGAGCCTGAAACTAACCACCGAGGTGATGGAAGGCGCTGGCATCAAGCGTCCGCGCATCGGCGTGGCGGCGCTCAATCCGCATGCGGGCGACGGCCGCAATTTCGGCTGGGAAGACGAGGACATCCTGCTCCCCGCAGTGGAGCGCGCGCAGCAGGAGCAGCTGGCCGTAACCGGGCCGATCCCCTCCGACACCGTGTTTGTGCGGGCCATCCGGGGCGAATTCGACGCCGTGATGACCATGTATCACGACCAGGGACAGATCGCGATGAAGCTGCTCGGCTTCGATCGCGGCGTCACACTGATTGCCGGCTATCCTTTCCCGATCGTCACGCCTGCCCATGGCACGGCATATGACATTGCGGGCAAGGGCATCGCCGATACGGGAGCGACCTTCAACGCGCTGGCGCTTGGGCGCCGGCTCGGAGACGAGCTTGGTTCGCAGAACGGCGCGGAAGCTTCTGCCTCGCACGAGCGGCAGGCGGTTTCCGGTTAGGTGAACCTGGCAAACAGTGCCGGGCGGCCAGGGAGGGCCGCGCGGAGAGAAAATCAAGGGAGGAAAGTCATGAAACTGAAGCATATTGCATTCTGTCTGGCAGCCCTGCTGCCGGCAACGGGCGCCGGCGTCGCGCAGGCTCAGGAAGAAATCATCTTCGGTCTCAGCGCTGCCACCGGTTCTCTGCAGCAGCAGACGGCCAGCGAGTTCGCACGCCGTGTGAACGAAAAGCTTGATGGCAAAGCCGTGGTCAAGGTCTTTGACAGCTCTCAGCTGGGCAAGGACAAGGACATGCTGCAGAAGATCAAGCTCGGGACCATGCACCTGACACTGCCGTCTTCCACCATGCCCGACATTGCGTCGGAATACGCGATCTTCGATCTGCCCTTCCTTGTGGCGGACCGCGAGCATCTGACGAAGATCGACGAGACCCTTTTCAAGGACGTGCTGGTGCCGGCCGCCATGGAGCAGGGCTATCGCCCGCTGGCAATCTGGGAAAACGGCTTCCGCCAGATCACCAACAATGAGCGCCCGATCAACACCCCGGAAGACCTCAAGGGCCTGAAGATCCGCACGCCGAATTCGTCCTGGCGCGTGGCCATGTTCAAGGAATATGGGTCAAACCCGACGCCGATGGGCTTCTCCGAGGTGTTTGTCGCGCTGCAGACCGGCGTGATCGACGGTCAGGAAAATCCGCTGACCAACATTGCCGCCGGCAAGCTCGACGAAGTGCAGGAATACCTGTCGCTTTCGGGCCACGTCTATTCGCCGGCTTATCCGACGGTCGGCGTCGCCGCTTTCGAGAAGCTTGACCCGGAAGTGCAGACCGTTCTCGCCGAGACGGCACAGGAAGTCGCCATCTGGGCGCGCGAAACGGGCGCTTCCAAGGATGGCGATCTGCTGAAGCAGCTCGAGGAAAACGGCATGAAGGTCAACAAGGCCGACCGCGCCGCTTTCGTCGCGGCCTCCAAGCCACTCTATGACAAATTCGCCGCCGAAGTCGAAAACGGCCAGGCGATGATCGATCAAGCGCTGTCGCTGGCCGACGGTTCCTGACGCCCCAGGGTGGCGTCTCAACATGGGCGCCACCCGCCACTTCCACTCGATTTGCATTCTGCCCGGCTTGGGGTTTCTTGATATGGTTCGGCTCGCCCATTGGCTCGATCTTTTTCTGCAGGCGGTCACGCTGACCCTGCTTTTGGCGCTCTCCTGCGTTGTGGTGCTCGGTGTCGTGTTTCGATACTCGGGCAATTCGCTCATCTGGTATGATGAGGTCGCGGCGGTGCTCCTCGCCTGGATCACCTTTTCCGGAGCGGTTCTGGCCACGCTGCGCAATGCGCATCTGGGTTTCAATGGCCTCCTTCTCGGCTCGCCGCCTGCCATTCGAATGCTGCTCTTCTGGCTTGGCGAGACCATCTTCATCGCCGCCTTCGCCGCCATGGCCTGGGCCGGCTGGGCCATTCTGGAAATTTTTGGCAATGAAAGCATGACGACGCTGCGTTTCGTGCCGCGAAGCTTCGTGCAGTCGGTTCTGCCCTTGAGCGCCGGACTGATGATCCTCGGCCGCCTTCTCACCCTGCCGGAACGTCTGCGCAGCACGCAGGCCGGCATTGATCCGGAAGCCGTCGAAATCGAACATGAAATTGCCCGCGCGCAGGATGAATTGTCGCGTGTTCAGGCGGAGAACGCACGATGAGTGAAGCCCTTATCCTTCTTTCCATGTTCGCGATGATCGCAATCGGCCTGCCGATTGCCGTGTCGATCCTCGCCAGCGCGCTTGCCGGCCTCTGGCTGCTCAACGGTCATCTGGGCTTTCTGAACGCCGCGCTCTCCATCTTCGATGGCGCGACCAGCTTTCCGCTGATTGCGATCCCGCTCTTCATCCTTGCCGGCGCGCTGATGAACACCGGCGGCATTTCCACGCGCCTCATCGCCTTTGTTTCCGCACTCATCGGCTTCATCCGCGGCGGCCTCGCCATGGTCAATGTGGGTGTGTCGATGTTCTTTGCAGAGATCTCCGGCTCCGCCGTGGCCGATGTTGCCGCCACGGGTTCGGTGCTGATCCCGGCCATGAAGAAGCGCGGCTACAATCCGCGTTTCGCGGCGGCCATCACCTCGTCATCGGCTTCGCTGGCGATCATCATTCCGCCGTCGATCCCGATGATCCTCTATGGCGCCCTGTCCAACACGTCGATCGTGCAGCTGTTCGTGGCCGGCATCGTTCCGGGCGTGCTTGGCGGCTTTCTTCTCATGGCGCTCTCCTATTATTTCGCCGTGCGCTACAACCTGCCGCGCGAGGATGGCTTCAGCCTTCCGCGCCTGTGGCACGCGACAAAGGATGCTGCCTGGGCGCTCGTTCTGCCAATCATCATTCTGGGTGGCATTTTCGGCGGTCTGGTCACGGCAACGGAGGGTGCAGGCCTCGCGGTTGTCACCGCACTCTTCATCGGCGTGTTCATCTACCGGGAGATCGACCTCGGGCGGCTTTATCATTCGCTCGTGGAGGGCGTCGTGCAGACCGCCGTGGTCATGCTTCTGGTCGCAAGCTCTGCCGTTCTCGGTCTCTACCTCACCGAAACGGAGCTGCCGCAGCGCCTGGCGCAGGGCATTCTGTCGATCACGACGAACAAGCTCATCGTCCTGATGATCATCAATGTCTTCCTGCTGTTCCTCGGCATGATCCTGCACGGTGCAGCGGCCATCATCCTGACCGTTCCGATCTTCATGCCGCTCGTGCACCAGCTTGGCATTGATCCGGTGCAGTTCGGCATTCTTCTGACGCTGAACATCGCACTCGGTCAGCAGACCCCGCCGGTCGCCAGTGTTCTGGTCACCTCCTGCTCCATCGCCAAGACGGATGTGTGGAGCACGACCAAGACCAATCTGCCCTTCATCGCGGTTCTGATGCTGGTGCTGCTGCTCGTCACCTATGTGCCGCCAGTGTCACTGGGCCTGGTCGACGCCTTCTACGACCGCTAGGTGTCCCCCGCGAAATGCAGGCCTTGAAAACGCCCATCGTTTCAATGAGACGGTGGGCGTTTTAGCGTCAGGACCTAGCGTGACGAACGGTTGCCGGGCGTCCGGGCGGGCGCATGGGTCCGCGCCTGTTCCCGCGTTCTCCCTGAAGGCAGGAGGTCGCTCGTATCGACGAATTCTTCGAGCGCAAACGGTTTGCTGAAATAGTACCCCTGCGCCACGTCAATGGCCGTATTCTGCTTAAGATATTCCACCTCTTCCAGCGTCTCGACACCCTCGATCACCAGCTTCATGTCCAGCGCATGGCCAAGCGATTCAATGGTCTTGAGAACGCTCTGGCTGCGCGGGCGGCAGTGAACGTTCTGCACGAAGGAACGGTCTATCTTCAGTTCATCGGCGGTGACTGCGGCAAGTGCGGAAAGCGAGGAATAGCCGACCCCGAAATCGTCGATTGAGAGCTTCACGCCCGCTTCGCGCAGCATGGGCAGCGTGTTTTTGCTCAGGAGCTCACCATTCAGGAATGCTTCTTCCGTGATTTCGAGAATGAAGCGCTCGGGGCGATGATACGAGGTCAGAAGGTCGAGCAGGTTGCGGGTAAAAACCGGACTGCTCGCCTGATGCGCAGTGATGTTGAGGCTGATGGAAATGCTCGGTGCGAAGACGGCGTCGATGCGCGGCAGGGAGTCCATCACCTCGTGTGCGACATGCTCAGAAACCGCATCAATGATGCCGGCATCCGTGGCCAGATTCACGAAATCGCCGAGCGCCTGCAGTTTTCCATCGTCATCGCGCCAGCGCAGAAGCGTTTCAACGCCAACCACCGTGCTGTCCCTCAGACTCACCTTGGGCTGATAGACGCAGCAGAGTTTCTGGTCACGCAGCGCCGTGCGCAACCGCTGTTCGATGGACATATCGGTGGTGCCGCGCAGGGCAGACGCTGTCGGCTTGTAGCCGATCCGGCCTTTCGATTCCGACTTCGCCGCGCGCAGCGCCTGATCGGCGGAAACGAGCAGGGTCTCGAAATCCGCACCATCTTCGGCAAACAGGCTGATGCCGATGGAGGCCGAGGAAAATGTCTCGATGCCCTGAATGAGAAAGGGCTCCTTGGCGCGGGCGAGCAGCTGGTTCGCATAATCGGAAATGTCGAGATCTTCGAGATCGGTGACGAAGATGCAGAACATGCCGTTTGCGAGATAACCCAGCACATCGCAACTGCGCACGCAGGACGACATGCGTTCAGAGAAGGCGGCGATCAGGAGGTTCGTGAAGGCGGCCCCGTAATAGTCATTGGTACGGCCAAGCCCGTCGAGATCGATCAGGAAAAGCGCTGCCTGCCGGTCGGCATGCGTTTGCAGTTCCGCCCCGACCATGCGGCCAAGCAGGGTCTTGTTCGGCAATCCCGTCAGTTCATCGAAGAAGGCAAGCCGGAATATCTCTTCATCGAGATCGGGCAGGGCTTCGGCATCCAGCCACAGGCTCACATTGAAGCTGCGGTCGCCTGTCTGCGTGGCAAAACGCATTTCCCGCACCGTCGCCTCGTCTCCGGAAAGCCGGTGCAGGCCCGCCTGTCGGTTGGCATAGACTTCCAGCCCATCCGCATCCGTAACGGCCAGCCCGAAGGAGGCGTTTTCCAGAATTTCCTCCAGATCGGAGGGCAGGGCGCGGGCAGGAGACATCTGCTAGCGGCTCAGATATTCACGGCGCGCCTGCTGCAGGGCCTTGGAAATCTTGTCTTCTGCCTGTTCTGCACGCTGGTAGGCTGCGTTGCCGGACGGCGTTTGAGAACCGATGCTCTCGCTCTGTCCGGCACTCGCCGTCTGTCCCTGCGCCTGGCTCATGATCGAGCCGCGCCAGCGCTCAACGACCGCGTTGACAAACTCGGTTCTGGAGGCGGGGCTCAGGTCTTTCGGCAGCGCCGCAGCAGCTTCGCTTCGCGGCAGGAGTTCCTGCGAAAGCCGGTTGAAAACGAACTGGACGGGAAGCGGCATGCCTTCGCCGAAACCGACAACTTCACCCGTCCCCAGAGACGGCACGAATTCCAGCAGATTGGCAGTCGCGTCGGAAACGGCGGATTTCAGGAGCGCCTGATCGCGCTCATTGGCCATCCGCATGGCAAAAAGCGTGTTGCACTGGGAGATGATGGTGGGGTCGAGTTCGGCAGGGCGCTGCGTCACCAGACCGAGATAGACGCCATATTTACGGCCTTCCTTTGCAATGCGGGAAAGGGCGTTCTTGCTCGGCGTAAAGCCAACGGTCGGATCGGCGGCGGCAAAGCGGTGCGCTTCCTCGCAAACGAGCAGCAGCGGCATCGCGCCGTCGCTCCACATGCCGAAATCGAAGGCGAGGCGCGAAATCACACAGACCACCGCGTCCACCACCTCGATGGGCAGGCTCGCCAACTGGATGATCGTCGCCTGACGGCCGTTTGCCTCCAGCCGGAAAAGCTCCGTCAGGATGGTCGCCATCGTGTCGCCGCCAACGGTGGCGTTGGAGAACATGAACGCGTAACGCGGATCGTTCTTCACCGTTTCAATCCGCCCGATCAGACGGTGGTGCGTCATGCGCGAGGAGCGATTTTCCAGCTTGCCCATGCGCTCGTCGATCAGCGCCAGCAGATCCTGCATCAGATAGGGCACCGGCGTGTCGACCGAGAAACTGCTCTGGCGGGGCTCGCTCTTGCGCAGGCTGCTGGCGCGCTCGCCCGTCTGGCGGCGGTTGAGGTATTGCGTTTTGGCCAGCGGAATCAATTCCGACAAAATGTCGATTTCTGCCGAAATCGGGGGTTTTCCGGCGTAAAGCACGTCGGAAAATTCCTCAAAATTGAACAGCCAGTAGGGCAATCGCAGATTTTTCGCACCCACCAGGTTCGCCCGATCGGCAAAGACGCCGCCATATTCATTGTGATTGTCGAGGATCAGAACCCGCAGTTCCGGCCAGCTTGCGATGACCTGCCGGAGGATGACCGCAAGCCCGCTCGATTTGCCAACACCGGTCGAGCCGAGCACCGCAAAGTGCTTGGTGACGAGGTTTTCAACATCCACATAAGCGGGAACGCTGGTGTCGTGATGCAGCCGGCCGATCTCGGCAAAGGAACTCTTGTCACCCCGAAAGATCAGGCGCAGCTGATCGCTGCCGATAATCCGGGCCCGGTCGTGAATCGCTGGATAGGCACTGACGCCCCGGCGAAACCGGCGCTGGCCGCTGGCGTCGCTTGAAATTTCGCCGACCAGATCGATCCGGGCAATGGCCTTCGGCCCTCCCGTCGTGCTCGCTGCCTGTGTCTTGAGAGACACTTCCGTGACCTGGCCCAGAAGCTCCCGCGCGCCGGTCTCGATGGCCATGAATTTGCCGACGGTGGTGCGCAGTTCTTCTGTCGTCGTGGCGATGGGCAATTCTATGTAAGCTTCCGATCCCTTGACCGAACTCACATAGCAGTCATCCGTATTTCTGTTCGGTAAGGCGCTTGGGAAGCCGTTGAAACTCTCAGGCATGGTGTCTGGGACCTGCAACTTGTTGAGCGTGTGAACTGAAACTGGTCGCGTCTGAGGCGAATTGGACACGGATTTCTTAAGTAATGCGTTAAGAGCGCCATTGTGCGGTCTCAAAATAAAATCAAAAGGATGGAATAATTTTCTCTCCCCGCACGTCTCTCCCACGACAGCTGCATTTTGAATGCGGCGAGCCAGCTTAACCGCCAGCGCACAGGGAGGAATGAAATGACGCGCACCGCCGAACCGAAACAAACCCGCAATGAGGCGGCATCCGGCGCAGATGCCGGACCTGCGGACGCATCCACCGAGGGCATCGTCAACGCCGGTCGCCGCGGTTTCCTGAAGAACACCGGGCTTGCAACCATGGCCGCGATGGTGGGCGCTTCCATTCCGTTCCATCGCAACATGCCGGCAGGGCTCGTTCCCGCCGCCTTCGCGCAGGATGGCGACGCGCTTGCCGGAAAGGATGGTCTCACGCTTCTCAACGACCGTCCCGTCAATGCCGAAACACCGGCCGAACTTCTCGATGACGCTGTCACCCCCATCAGCCGTCACTTCATCCGCAACAACGGTGTTCCGCCGGAAAACGTCGATGCCGATGCATGGACGCTGACCATTGATGGTTTCGTGGACAATCCGCTTGAACTCTCGATTGCCGATCTGCGTGATCAGTTCGAAGTGGTGACCATGCAGCTAACGCTTGAGTGCGGCGGCAATGGACGCGGCTTCTTCGATCCGCCGGCTTCCGGCAACCAGTGGACCTATGGCGCAGTGGCCTGTTCGGAATGGACCGGCGTGCGCCTGAAGGACGTATTGGAGAAGGCAGGCGTGCAGTCGAATGTGGTCTACACCGCCCATTACGGCGCCGATGGCCACCTTTCGGGCGATCCGGACAAGCTGCCCATTTCGCGTGGCGTGCCCATCGCAAAGGCTCTGACCGACAATGTGCTGATTGCCTTCGAGATGAATGGCGAGGCGCTGCACCCCATGAATGGCGCACCGCTGCGTCTCGTGGTTGCGGGTTGGCCGGCCTCCACCGCACAGAAATGGCTGACGCGCATCGAGCTGCGTGATCAGGTGCATGACGGCCCCAAGATGACGGGCACGTCCTATCGTGTGCCGGCCTATCCGGTGGCTCCCGGTCAGGAAGTGCCCGAAGAGGATTTCGTCATCATCGAGCGCATGCCGGTGAAATCCCTCATCACCTTCCCGGCCAATGGCACGGATATCGGCATGGAAACGGATGTGCGCGGCCATGCCTGGTCCGGCGACCGCTCCATCAGCAAGCTTGATATCTCGATAGATTTCGGCACGACCTGGCAGACGGTCGAGCTGGATGATCCGGTCAATGACGGCGCATGGCAGAACTGGCGCACCAAGGTGACGCTGCCACAGGCCGGCTATTATGAGATTTGGGCGCGCGCGACGGACAGCGAAGGCGACATGCAGCCTTTCGCCATCGCGTGGAACCCGAAGGGCTATCTCAACAACTCGATGCACCGGGTCGGCGTACGCGCAAGCTGATCCGGTTCATGAGTTTTCATTGAGACGGATGATAACGTGAAGCGGCTTAAGCGCCGCTTCACGGTTCTGATTGTCATGGAGAAAAGAATAATGAACTTCAATTTTGTTCGGCTGGGGCTTGTCGGACTTTCTCTTTTGGTCGCTTCCCCCGCCATGGCGGATATGCAGGATGATCTTGCTGAAGCGGATGTTTCAAAGGGTGAGACGCTGTTCAAGCGTTGCGTGGCGTGCCACACCATCGAAAAAGGTGACCGGAACAAGGTCGGCCCAAATCTTTACGGCATCGTCGGTCGCCCGGTCGCAGATGCGCCCGGCTACGCCTATTCCACGGGCATGAAAAACTATGGCGGCGAATGGACGGTCGAGCGTCTCGATGCCTATCTGCTTCAGCCCCGCACCGAGGTGAAGGGCACCAAGATGGCCTTTGCCGGCCTCAAGAGCGAGGATGACCGCGTCGACCTGATCGCCTATCTCAACACGTTCTCGGACAATCCGCTCCAGTTCGGCGCGGCCGAGGAAGAGAATGAGACCGCCGAAGACCTGAAGAAGGCCGAGGTGTCCGGCGAGGGTGAAGAAACCATCGAGGGTGATTTCGGCAAGCTGAAAGTCGCTGCCGGTGTCGAGGAAACCTACTACACCTGCACCGCCTGCCATTCGGAAATGATCGTCGCCCAGCAGGGGCTCAGCCGCGAGGGCTGGGAGAAAATGCTGAAATGGATGGTCGATGAGCAGGGCATGGACGAGATTGCCGAGCCCGACCACACGATCATTCTCGATTACCTGACGGCTCACTACAATGAGGACCGTCCGAACTTCCCGCGTCCGAACTGACGGCGCACATTTCAGCCCCGCTCCGGCGGGGCTGAAATATTTTTGCCCCTATCCGCAGGACGTGGCCCGTGCGGTCGCGTCCTGCAGGGCGATCACGGTTTCAGGCCTCTCCATCCGGCGCGTGGCCTGCTCCAGATAATCGGTGATCGCTAAAAACTTGCCCGCATCCATGTCCGTCGCAAAGATCCGGTAGAAGCGATCCGGCACATCCCATTGGGCGCTTTGCAGGCCGGGCGACGTTTCGGTCTCTATGGAGCTGTTGCTCGCCACGACGGTCAACCGGCAGCCTTCACGCCCTGCAAAATGGGCCGCAGTGCCATAGGGCAGGTCCCTGATCGCGACGAGTGTGAGGTTGGCGGCGGAGAGGTCCGGGAAGTCCTCGGACCGTTCGCCGGCGATCGTGCGGAAGGTTTTGTCTTTTGCCACATAGGTCTGCGCAGCAAAACTCTCGTGCACGGCGAGCGCGGTGTCCGGCCCGGATGTATCCGGTTGTTTCGGCAGAGCGATGAAAAGAGCCAGAGCGAGAGAACCGGCGAACGCTGCGCTCGCCCACCAGCGCCAGGAGAACCTGTTGTCGTTCTGGCCTGCGGGGTGAGCCGCCGGCTCCGGCCTGAGCGCCTTCAGGCTGGCAGACATGTCGCGGATTTCAGCCAGAGCGGCCTGTAATGCCGGCTCTTCCTCCAGCCTGCGGGCGAAAGCCTCGCTCTCTTTTCCCAGCTCGCCATCGTGGAATGCGTTGACCCTGATGAAGTCCTCTTCCGTTACCTTGCTCATGGAGTCTGCTTTACCTGCTCTTCATCCTGATCGTCGCCGTTTACGCGGCGCAAAAGCTCTTTCCGGGCCCGGCTGATGCGGCTCATCACCGTGCCCGTGGGCACATTCATGATCTCGGCCGCTTCCGCATATTTGAAGCCCATGATGTCGATGAGAAACAAAACCTCCCGCGTCTCGGGCGGCAGTTTCTCAAAGGCGAGCCGAACGAGAACATCGCGTCCTGCGCTGCTCGTTCCGTCGCTTTCATCCATAAGACGTTTGTGCGCTGCCATATATTCGCGGCGCACGCGTCTTTTTCTCAATTCGTCGTAATGAAGGTTGCGGATGACGCGAAACATCCACGGCCGCAGTTCCTCGATACGCTCTGGCCGTGTTTCGTGACGCAGGGCGCGCTCCACCGCATCCTGGACCAGATCATCCGGGCTTTCCGCCGCGCCACAGATCGAGCGCGCATAGGCGCGCAATTCCGGAAGAAGCAATTCGATCTGCGAAAGATGAGCCATGTGCTGCCGGTCGCGTTCCCCAATGCTCCGTTGCTGCTTTCGTCTTCTGCGAAATTTTACTGCCGGAGCCCCATTTCCTGCAAAGTAAACCTTGTACTTTGTGCGAGGCAAGGCGATGCGGGTTGACAGGCTCGCTGAAATTATGAAACGATCCAAACATAATGTTGCTATCGTAACATATCATCTGGCAGCCCCGTCTTTCGCGGGGCGGGCACGAAACACACGGACGCTGCAATGACCGACGCTCTCGCCCGAAACACCGGCACGCAACTGAGACCTGAATGGTTCGAGGATGTGTCCGTCAACCGCACTGCGGCCGAGCGCCGGGCGGGCACGCTTGCCGCGCGCCGTTCGGTCAAGAAAGCCTATCAGGCGGCATGGCTCGTGCGGGCCATCACCTGCATCGACCTGACGACACTTGCCGGTGACGACACACCGGGACGCGTGCGCCGGCTTTGCGCCAAGGCGCGGCGTCCGGTGCGCGAAGACATTCTGGAAGCGCTGGGGCTCGCCGATGCCGGCATCACCACCGGCGCTGTCTGTGTTTATCCGACCATGGTTGGCCATGCGGTGAAGGCGCTGGAAGGCAGCAACATTCCGGTGGCCTCCGTGGCGACGGGCTTTCCCGCCGGCCTCATGCCCCTGCCGCAGCGTCTGGCGGAAATCCGCTATGCAGTGGAAGAGGGCGCGCACGAAATCGATATCGTCATCACCCGCGAATATGTGCTCACGCAGAACTGGAGCGCGCTCTATGACGAGATCGCCGCCATGCGCGAGGCCTGTGGCGAGGCGCATATGAAGGCCATTCTGGCGACCGGCGATCTGAGCACGCTCACCAATGTCTACCGTGCCTCGATGGTCGCCATGCAGGCGGGGTCCGACTTCATCAAGACGTCAACCGGCAAGGAAGGCGTGAACGCCACACTGCCGGTGAGCCTGACCATGGTGCGAGCGCTGCGCGATTATCGCGAATATTCGGGCCAGATTGTCGGCTTCAAGCCGGCAGGCGGCCTCAAGACCGCCAAGGATGCGCTGGCCTGGCTGACGCTGATGAAAGAGGAGCTGGGCAATCGCTGGCTGGAGCCGGACCTGTTCCGCATCGGCGCAAGCTCGCTGCTTGGCGACATTGAACGGCAATTGGAGCACTTCGTGACCGGCCGCTATTCCAGCGCCAATCGTCACGCGGTCGCATGAGGAATCGAAACATGTCTTCCATCAAGGATATCCTGCGCACCATGGAATACGGCCCCTCTCCGGAAGCCAATGGCGATGTCGTCCAATGGCTTGAAGCCCATGGCCGCTCTTTCGGTCATTACATCGATGGCCGGTTCGTAACGCCGAAGGGCGCGCGCGAAATCGCCGTCTCCGATCCCGCTAATGGCGGGGAGCTGGCGCGGATCGCCTGCGGCACGACCGATGACGTGGATGCGGCAGTGAAGGCTGCACGTGCGGCATTTGGCAAGTGGTCCAAGCTTTCCGGCCACGCCCGCGCCAGATATCTCTACGCCATTGCCCGGCATGTGCAGAAGCGCTCGCGCTTCCTGGCCGTTCTGGAGACCATGGACAATGGCAAGCCGGTGCGCGAGACGCGCGACATCGACATTCCGCTGGTCGCCCGCCATTTCTATCATCACGCGGGCTGGGCCGAGATGGTGGAAGACGAGTTCCGTGGCTTCTCGCCGGTGGGCGTCTGCGGGCAGGTGATCCCGTGGAATTTCCCGCTGCTCATGCTCGCCTGGAAGATTGCGCCGGCGCTTGCCGCCGGCAACACGGTGGTGCTGAAGCCCGCCGACCTGACGCCGCTGACGGCCATTGCCTTTGCGGAAATCTGCCATGAGGTGGGATTGCCCGCCGGTGTGGTCAACATCGTTCAGGGCGACGGCGCGACGGGCGCTGCCATCTGCGGCCATGAGGGCGTCGACAAGGTGGCCTTCACCGGCTCCACGCAGGTCGGCCGCGTCATCCGCGAGCAGATTGCCGGTTCCGGCAAGAAGCTGTCGCTGGAGTTGGGCGGCAAATCGCCCTTCATCGTGTTCGAGGACGCCGATCTCGATGCGGCAGTCGAGGGCGTGGTGGACGCGATCTGGTTCAACCAGGGCGAGGTGTGCTGCGCGGGGTCGCGCCTGCTCGTTCAGGAAGGCATTGCAGAGCGCTTTCACGCCAAGCTGAAGGCGCGTCTTGAGACGCTGCGCGTTGGCGACCCGCTCGACAAGTCCACGGATGTGGGCGCAATCGTGTCGCCGGTTCAGGTGGAGCGGATTTCCGCACTCGTGGCGAAGGGCGTCGAGGAGGGGGGCGCGCTCTGGCAGGCTCCCGCGCCGCTTCCCGAAAAGGGCAATTACATCGCGCCCGGATTCTTCACCGACGTCGAGCCTGCCTCGACCGTCTGTCAGGTGGAAATCTTCGGGCCCATCGCCGCTTCCATGACCTTCCGCACGCCGGACGAGGCCGTGGCGCTCGCCAACAACAGCCGTTACGGGCTTGCCGCTTCCGTCTGGTCGGAAAACATCAATGTGGCGCTCGATCTCGCCGCACGGGTGAAGGCCGGCGTTGTCTGGATCAACTGCACCAACATGCTCGATGCGGGCGCCGGGTTCGGCGGTTATCGCGAGAGCGGTTTTGGCCGCGAGGGCGCGCGCGAGGGGCTTTACGAATATCTCGCCGCCGATTGGGAAAAGGGCCTTGCAGCGTCCAAAGGGCAGGAGGCATTCGTGCCATCGGCCTCGCCGGTCGGCGACGGCAAGGTGCTGGTCGAGGGCATCGACCGCACCATGAAGAATTATATCGGCGGCAAGCAGGCGCGACCCGATGGCGGCCACAGCTATGCCGTGACCGGCAAGGGCGGGCTCGTGATCGGTGAAGCCGGCATCGGCAACCGCAAGGACATCCGCAACGCGGTCGAGGCGGCGGCGAAGGCCGGCGGCTGGGGCGGTGCGACCGGTCACAACCGCGCGCAGGTGCTCTACTATCTGGGCGAAAACCTGGAGGCGCGGCGCGCAGGCATGGAAGCGCTTCTGTGCGAGAGCACGGGCATCAGCGCGAAGAAGGCGGCCGACGAGTTCGATACGGCGCTGCGCCGTATCTTCTATTACGCCGCGCAGGCCGACAAGTTCGACGGGGCGGTCCACTCCACCCAGTCGCGCCATGTGACCCTTGCCATGAACGAGCCCTTCGGCGTGATGGGCATTGCCTGCCCGGACGAAGCGCCGCTTCTGTCGCTGGTTTCGCTGGTGTTGCCGGCCATCGCCATGGGCAATCGGGTCGTGGTCGCGCCATCTGCACGCCATCCGCTGATCGCCGGCGATTTCTATCAGGTTCTCGACACGTCCGACGTGCCGGGCGGCGTGGTGAACATCGTCACCGGCGAGCGCGATCTTCTGGTGAAGACACTTGCCGAGCACGATGAAGTGGCTGCGCTCTGGTATTTCGGCTCGGCGGAAGGCAGCGCCATGGTCGAGAAGGCATCGGCCGGAAACCTGAAGTCGACCTGGGTCAACAATGGCCGCATGCCGAACTGGCTCGATGACGGGCAGGGACGCGGACGCGACTATCTGCGCCGCGCGGTTCAGGTGAAGAATATCTGGGTTCCCTACGGCGCGTGACTCGCACTGCACGTTCTACGAAAGCGCCCTTTGCCGGATAAATATTCCCATCGGACCGGTGATTTCGCCGGTCCGATGCGAACAATTTGCTCCCCGCGGGATTCAATTGTCTCGCGGTCTTTGTATTTGCCGGTTAGATTAGCCTGGAAACTCCGATGCCATCCTCAAAGGGCGGCCCTTGAGGCGACCTTTGATGGGGCAGGCGTCGCGGGTTAGAAAGTGCAAAGGACAAGCAAGATGACAGCATCGCTGAAAGAGACGGGTCTGGGCTTCCGCAGCCTGACAATCACGGTGGCTTTTGCCCTTTGGGGCGCGACCGGGGCCATGGCGCAGGACAATGCGGACCCGTCCGCCGTCATTCGCGTCGGCTCGCTCTATGAGCCGCAGAACCTCGACAACACGGCGGGCGCCGGGCAGGGCATCAACGAAGCCTTCAACGGCAATGTCTATGAGGGCCTGTTCCAGCTCACCGATGACGGCGATGTGGTCGCAAAGCTCGCTTCCGGCTTTGAGATGAGCGAGGACGGTCTCACCTACACGTTCACGCTGCAGCCGGATGTGACGTTCCATTCCGGCGATCCGCTGACCGCAGCCGATGTGAAATCCAGCATCGAGCGCGTCACGGCGGAGGGCTCGCAGAGCTCGCGCAAGCGCACGCTGGCAAACATTGAGAGCATTGAGGCGAAGGATGACAACACCGTTGTCGTCACCCTCAAGGAGCGCTCCATCTCGCTGCCCTACAATCTGAGCTATGTCTGGATCGTCAACGATGCGGCCAAGGACCTGACCTCGGGCGAGGACGGCACCGGCCCCTACAAGCTCGACAACTGGCGGCGCGGTTCCAGCATCACGCTGTCGCCCTACGAGAACTACTGGGGCGAGAAGCCGAAGAATGGCGGCGTGACCTTCTCCTATTTCAAGGAGGCGACCGCCCTCAACAATGCGCTTCTGACCGGCGCGGTGGACATCATCACCAGCGTGCAGAGCCCGGATTCGCTGATGCAGTTCCAGGACAATCCGTCCTTCGTCGTGACGGATGGCCAGTCCACCACCAAGGAAGTGCTCGCCTATAACGACCGCGTCGCGCCCTTCGACAATGTGAAGGTGCGCAAGGCCGTGGCCCGCGCCATCGACCGCAAGCGCCTGCTGAACTCCATCTGGGGCGAATACGGCACGCTGATCGGCTCCTTCGTACCGCCGACGGACCCGTGGTATGTCGACTTGAACGATGTCGACGCCTACGATCCGGAAAGCGCAAAGGCGCTGCTGGCCGAAGCCGGCTATGCGGATGGCTTCACCTTCACGCTTGATACGCCGAACTACGACCCGCACCCGATCGTCGCCCAGTTCCTGCAGAATGAGCTGGCCAAGGTCGGCATCAAGGTGAACATCAACATCATCACCGCCAATGAGTGGTACACGAAGATCTACCAGGCGCATGATTTCCAGGCGACGCTGCAGGAACACGTGAACCACCGCGACATCGTGTTCTACGGCAATCCGAACTTCTACTGGGGCTATAACAACCCGCAGGTGGTGGAACTGATCGCATCGGCAGAGGCGAGCGGTTCCGAGGCGGAGCGCGATGAAAAGCTCACGGAAGCAAACCGCATCATCGCCGAGGATGCAGCCAGCGGATGGCTCTATCTTTACCCGCAGATTGTGGTATCGACCGCGTCGGTCAGCGGGTATCCGGTCAATGGCCTGAACTCGCAGTTCTTCGCATACGATATCGCCAAGCAGGCTCGATAGCCGATCCGGCAAGCCGCTACGAAGCCGGTTCATCGTGCGAAAGTGACGATGAGCCGGTTAAGGCGTTTGACTTTTGCAGTTCCGAACGGAAAAACCGGTTCTGATTTTTCTGGAATTGCTCTGAGGGAGGCTCCGATCCTCGTTTATATCGCCCGGCGGCTTGCTATTCTGTTCTTCTCGCTTCTGGCGGCCTGTGTGGTTCTTTTCATACTGCTCAGGCTTCTGCCCGGTGATCCGGCGAATTCGCTGATCTCCGTGGGCGCCGACGAGGCGCAGATTGCAGCCGCGCGGCGGCAGGTCGGCTCCGATCTGCCGCTTGCCCAGCAATTCCTTCAATTCATCACCAGCCTGGTGCGTTTCGACCTCGGCACGTCCTTCGTCAGCCGCACGCCGGTGCTACCCGAAATCATGGACCGGCTTGCCGTCACGCTGCCGCTGACCGTGCTGTCGTTCCTGCTGGCGCTTGTGATCGCCGTGCCGCTCGGCATCCTCTCGGCGGTCAAGGCCGACCGCTGGTATGGCGCCGCCATCTCGGTCGTCTCGCAGCTCGGCATCGCCATTCCCGTTTTCTGGGTGGGCATTCTTCTGGTCACGCTGTTTGCCGTCAATCTGCGCTTGTTCCCCTCCGGCGGCTTTCCGCCGCGTGGCTGGGATACGCCGGTCGAGGCGCTGCGCACCCTGTTTCTGCCGATCCTTACCATCGCAATCGTGATGTCTGCCTCGCTTCTTCGCTATGTGCGCTCCGCCACGCAGGATGTGCTGGGCAGTGACTATCTGCGCACGGCGCGCGCGCTCGGCTCCGGTTTTTCCGAAGCGCTGGTGCGCCATGGCATCCGCAATGGCGCGGTGCCGGTCATGTCGATCCTCGGCATTGAGCTTGCAACCGCCCTGCTGGGCGCGGTGGTGGTCGAGCGGGTGTTCAACCTGCCGGGTCTCGGCTCCATGCTGCTGCTTGCCATCGAGCAGCGCGATTATCCGAACATTCAGGGCGTTCTCTTCATCTCGACCCTGCTCGTTCTGCTGATCGGCTTCCTTGCCGATCTCGGACAGCGGCTGGTCGATCCGAGACTGCGTGAGAGCCGGGGAGCGCGCTCATGAGCGGACAGGTGGAAACGGCAGCAGCCCGACCGCGCCTTTCGCGTCGGTCGCTCACCCTCAACATCGGACTTTTCCTCGTCGGCATGCATGTGACCGTGGCGCTCCTCACGCTGGTGTGGACGCCCTACGATCCCACGGGCATGACCGGCGGACGGCTGGAAGCGCCATCCTGGGCGCACTGGGCGGGCACGGACCGGCTTGGCCGCGATCTCTTCACGCAGATCATGATCGGCTCGCGCATCGCGCTGATCGTCGGTTTCGGCGCGGTGGCCATTGCAGCGACAATCGGCGTCACGCTTGGCGTTCTGTCGGCCTTCGCCACACGTTATCTGGATGACATTCTGGCAGCCGCCTTCGACATTCTGATCGCCTTCCCGACACTGCTTCTGGCCATGCTTGTGGTGGCGGCAACCGAAAGCGCGAGCCTGTTCTCCGCCACGCTGGCGCTGGGCATCGCCATCTCAGCCATTGTTGCAAGGCTGACCCGCATTCTCGCCAAGCGCATCCTGTCGATGGATTACATCACCGCGGCGCGCACGGCAGGAGCGTCGTGGCCAAGCATCGTCTTCCGCCATCTCCTGCCCAACATCTGGCCGATGCTGGCGGTGAACTTTGCGCTCCAGTTCGGCCTCGCCGTCATCGCAGAGGCATCGCTGTCCTATCTCGGCCTTGGCGCACCGCCGCCCAACGCCTCGTGGGGCCGTCTCCTTCAGGAGGCGCAGGGCACAGTCTACACCGCGCCCTTTGGCGCCATTGCGCCGGGCATCGCGCTGGTCACGCTGGTGATCGGCATGAACCTTCTGGCCGATGGTCTGCGCGAAGCGGGCGACCCGACCCGGAGGGGCCGGCAATGAGCCTTCTCGACATTCGCGGCCTGACGCTCAGCACCGGCGGTCAGACGCTGGTTTCCAACGTCTCCTTCTCCATCGCGCCCGGCGAACGGCTTGGCCTGATCGGTGAATCCGGCTCCGGCAAGTCGCTCACCGCACTCGCCACCATCGGCCTCCTGCCGCGTGGGTTCCGGGTTCAGGGCTCCATCAAACTCGATGGTCACGAGGTGGTGGGAGCCTCCGAAAGCGCGATGATCGCCCTGCGTGGCGCGGCGGCGGCAACCGTGTTTCAGGAACCGCTCACCGCGCTCAATCCGCTGATGAAGGTGGGCCGGCAGGTTGCCGAACCGGTCATCCGCCGGCATCGCCGCGCAGGCGAAACGGTCGACCGCGCAGCCGTTGCCCGCGAGGTGCGTTCGCTGCTTGAGCGCGTGTCGCTTCCCGACATCGACCGGATCGTGAAATCATACCCTTACGAGATTTCGGGTGGTCAGCGGCAGCGCGTGGCCATTGCCATGGCGCTCGCCTGTCGCCCGAAACTGCTGATCGCGGACGAACCAACCACGGCGCTCGACGTCACCACGCAGGTGGAGATACTCGATCTCCTGTCCGGTCTGGTGCGCGAGGACGGCATGGCGCTTCTCTTCATCAGCCACGATCTGCCGGTGGTGGCGCGGGTGACGGAAAACGTCATCGTGCTGCGCCGTGGCGAGGTAATCGAGCAGGGGCAGGTTCATGCCGTGTTCGATGCGCCGAAACACGAATATACGCGTTCGCTGGTCGATGCGGCCACTGCGTTCGACAAGGCGCTGGGACCGTCACGATGAGCCTGATTTCACTCGACAATGTTGCCTTTGGCTATTCGCGCAAACAGCAGGTTCTGCACGATGTTTCGTTCAGCCTTCGCCCCGGCGTGAATGTGGGGCTGGTGGGCGAATCCGGCTCCGGCAAGTCCACCATCCTGAAACTGCTCCTTGGGCTGGCGCGTCCCACAAGCGGGCGCATTCAGTTCGGCGACGCCGAGCTCAACCCCGGCAACCGCGCCTTTATGCGCGATTATCGCAAGGCGGTTCAGGCTGTCTTTCAGGATCCCTATTCCTCGCTCGACCCGCGCCAGAAGGTGCAGTCGATCATCGCCGAACCGTTGCGGGCGCTGCGCATTCCGGGGTCTCATCAGGAGGCGATTGAAAAAGCGATCCACGATGTCGGCCTGCCGGCAGACGCCATCGACCGCTATCCGCATGAATTTTCCGGTGGTCAGCGTCAGCGCATCGCCATTGCGCGTGCAATCGTGGCGCGTCCGCAGCTCATTCTGGCCGACGAGGCGGTGAGCGCACTCGACCTGTCGACACGCGCCCGCATCGTCGACCTTCTGAAAGCACTGTCGGCGGACATGACGATCCTGCTCGTTTCGCATGATCTGGCGGTTGTCGCCGCACTTTGCGAAGAGATCGTCATTTTGCAGAAGGGGCGTGTCGTCGAAAGCGGCAAGACCGCCGACATTCTGGCGAACCCCGCGCACCCCTATACGCAGAAGCTGCTTGCGAGCGTTCCGCGGATGCCGGCCTGAGCCGGCACCCGCCAAAACGCTCTATCTATCTGTTTTCACGCATTTTGCGGGCGTCAGGTGATGCCACCTGACTGCAAAATGCTTTATTGGTCGATCTCAACCCATAGCGGCTGGTGGTCAGAGCCCTGCGCATCCATGTCGATCCAGGCGCGCTTGACGCTGCCGGCCATGCTGCTGCTCACCACGCAATGGTCGATGCGCTCGCCCGAGCCGATAAAGCTCACGCCCTCATCCTCGTCATTGCCGGCTGCCACCCATGCATCGGTGAACCCGCCATCCTGCACGAGGCGTCCGTGCCTCTCGACGCGGTCGCCGATCAGGAGGGCGTATTCCTCACTGTCGGAGGTGAAGTTGAAATCGCCCATCACGATGGTGCGTTCGGGCACGGGCGGCGGCGGAATTTCGTACCAGTCGCCGGCGATCTTTCCGCCCCAGGCAGAGCCGCGATGTGCGGCGTTCAGGAGCAGGTCCATCGCCTGATGCACCTGCGGCAGCCGCGTCTGCGGGCCAATGTGATCGAAATGCACGGAGCAGAAGCGCAGCGGCCCCATATCCGTGTCGACCACGGTTTCGATCAGCGCACGCTGCTGGTGATACTGGTTCGTCAGCGCCATCTTCGGCAGAAGATGGTTCATGGACGACAGGATCGGCCAGCGCGAGAGCACCATATTGCCGACCTGACGGCGACGATGGGTAACCGTGCCGTCGTCGCCGACGATGGAGGCGTCGATGTCGATGCCCGGTCCATAGACCCAGTGATAACCCGGCAGGCGCGCGCCGATTTCCTGCGCCTGATGCACAAGCCCGGTGCGCGGGAAGTGGGTTTCCACTTCCTGCAGGGCGATCAGGTCCGCACCCTCGATTTCCGAGACAATGCGGTCAAGGTCGAACTGCTCGTCCTTACCCTTGGAATACTGGATGTTGTAGCTGACGAGTTTCATTGAATGGCTCCGGAAACGGTGACGTCGCTGGTTTTCTGAAAGGCTGCGGGCAGGGTGCCCGTCTGGCCGGTTTTCGCGCCCGCGACCGTGATGCGCTTTTCGGTGGTCGGGTCGAACAGGTGAACGCTCTCTGCGCCGATGGCGAGCGAGCAGGGCGCGCCGGGCGCGGGGTGATGACGTCCGGCGGAGTGCAGCACGAAATCACGACCGGCGAGACGGCCATGCATCAGCCGGCCGCTGCCCTGTTCTTCGGAGAAGTCGAATGCAACGGTCAGAAGGTTCGGGTCGTTGGCTTCAGGCGCGATCTTCAGATCTTCCGGCCGCAGGCCGACAATCACCGACTGGCCGGCAATGGTCCGGCCGATTTCCGGGTCCACGGGCAGGCGGAAACTGGTGTTGTCGATCACGGCGAAGGTGCCGCAGTCCGACACGCCGCAGGGCAGGAAGTTCATGGCCGGGGAGCCGATGAAGCCGCCGACATAGATGCTGGCCGGCGCGTGATAGACCTCTTCGGGCGTGCCGACCTGCTCGATCCGGCCTGCATTCATCACCACCAGACGGTCGGCAAGCGACATGGCTTCCACCTGATCATGCGTCACGAAGACCGAAGTTGCCTTGAGCGTGCGATGGAGGCGACGGATTTCAAGACGCATCTGCACGCGCAGCTTGGCGTCGAGGTTGGAAAGCGGTTCGTCGAACAGGAAGACTTTCGGCTCGCGCACGATGGCCCGGCCCATGGCGACACGCTGGCGCTGACCACCCGAAAGCTGCGCCGGCTTGCGGTCGAGCAGCTGGTCGAGGCCGAGGCTCTTTGCCGTGGCTTCCACCTTCTGCATCCGCTCCGCCTTGCGCATGCCGCCGACCTTCAGCGCGTAGCCGATGTTCTGAGCCACGGTCATGTGCGGATAAAGCGCGTAGTTCTGGAACACCATCGCGCAGCCGCGCTCACGCGGCTCGAGCTGGTTCACCACCGTGTTTTCGATGGAGATCTCGCCATTGCTGATCTCTTCAAGCCCGGCAATCATGCGCAGAAGCGTGGACTTGCCGCAGCCTGAAGGGCCCAGAATGACGATGAACTCGCCATCCTGAATGTTGAGGTCGACGCCGTGCACGACCTGGTTCTTTCCGTAGAATTTCTCGACCTTGCGAATATCGATATCGGCCATGATTCAATCTCTCCTGAGAGGTTATTTTTCGGTGCTGATGAGGCCGCGCACGAACCAGCGCTGCATCAGGATGACGACCAGCAGGGGCGGGAGCATCACGATCAGCGTTCCGGCCATGGCGACATTCCAGTCAGCAATGGCGTCGGGTCCGGGAATGAGGCGGCGCAGTTCCATCACCACGGTGGAATAGTTCGCCCGGTCGGTAATGATCAGAAGTGGCCAGAGATACTGGTTCCACGCATAGACGAACATGATGGTTGCGAGTGCTGCGATGTTGGTGCGCGAAAGCGGCAGAAGCACTTCAAAGAAGAAGCGGAACGGGCCGGAGCCATCCATTTTGGCCGCTTCCACCAGCTCATCGGGAATGGTCAGGAAGAACTGACGGTAGAGGAACGTGCCGGTGGCCGTTGCCACCAGAGGCAGGATCAGGCCGGTGTAGGAGTTCAGCATGTTCCATTCGAGCGAGAGTTCGACGCCCGAAAACTGCGCGATGAGCCAGCTGATGCCGGTGAAGTCGAGGATCGCCTGGAACGGGTAGAGCGCGTTTGCAGCCACTGCATAGGTGGGCACGATGCGCACTTCCAGCGGCAGCATCAGGGTGATGAAGATCACCCAGAAGAACACCATGCGCAGGCGATAGTTGAAGAACACGATGGAGAAGGCGCTGATGGCGGAGATCGCCACCTTGCCGATCACCACCGCGATGGCGACGATCATCGAGTTCATGAACTTCACGCCGAAATCGGCGCGGGTCCAGGCGGCGGTGAAGTTGTTCCATAACTCGCCGCCCGGCAGGTAATGCACATTGGGCGAGTTCACCTCGGCGACCGTCAGCGTGGCGGCGACGAAGGACAGCCAGATCGGCACGGCGAGCAGAAGCGCGCCGAAGATCAGGACCGCGTGGGTGACAATGTTGAGGAGGGGGGTGCGTTCGATCATGTCTGGCTCCTCACGTGTAGTGCACGCGGCGTTCGATGAAGCGGAACTGGAAGAAGGTCATGAGGATGACGAGCGCCATCAGAACCAGCGACTGCGCGGCCGCGCCCGAATAATCGAGCCCCTGGAAGCCATCGACATAGATCTTGTAGACCATCAGCTCGGTCGCGCGGGCGGGACCGCCCTCGGTGAGAATGTCGACGATGCCGAAGGAGTCCGTGAAGGAATCCGTCATGTTGATGACCAGCAGGAAGAAGATGGTCGGCGCGAGCAGCGGGAGCTGCAGGTCGAGCATGCGGCGCATCACGCGCGCACCGTCCATGGAGCCTGCCTCGATCAGCGAGCGCGGAATGGACTGGAGGCCTGCGAGGAAGAAGATGAAGGAGTAGGAGACCTGCTTCCAGGCCTGCGTGATGATGATCGCGGTCATGGCGTCAACGCCGGAGAGCGCGGGGTTCCACAGGCCGGGAGAAAGCGTGTTCAGATAGGCGAAAACGCCGGACTGCGGATTGAACAGAAAGCGGAACGCGAGTGCGGCTGCCGGGGCGGCGATGGCGTAGGGCCAGATCATGCCGACGCGGAAGAAGCGATAGCCGCGCAGCTGCCGGTCGGCGAACAGCGCCAGAACAAGCGCCATGGACATGGCGAGGCCGGTCGAGAGCACGGCAAAGACGATGCTGCGCCAGATCGAGGCCCAGTAGGTTTCGTCGGAGAAGACGGCGCGGAAATTGTCGAGCCCGACCCACTGGTTGCCGCCGCCAAAGGGCTGCTCGAGGGTGAAAGCCCAGTACATGGCCTGGGATGCCGGCCAGTAGAAGAACACAAAGATGATCAGCAACTGGGGGGCAATGAAGAGATAGGCCAGCCAGTTGGCCTTGAAATAAGCGCGCTTTTGCATGGACGTTCCGGGGGTTGCGTTGGTCGCTGAAGGTCACACGGCAACGAAATGCGCCACGGCCGGGAGGCAGCCGTGGCGCAGGCGTTGACGGTTCGGCTTCAGGGAAGCGTCTTGCCGTTGTAGGTGCGCTCGAACTTGCGCAGCGTCTTGTTGGAGCGGTCGACGGCGTCGTCCAGAGCTTCCTGCGGGGTCTTCTGACCGCTCAGGACAGCCTGCATCTGGGAGGTCCACTCGGCGCGGATCTGGACGAAGTTGCCGAGGCGGATGCCGCGGGTCAGCGGGGTGACCGGCGTGTAGGTGAGCGATTCAATCGCCTTGTCGCGGCCCTTGTAGGGGCGCTCGCTGTAGAAGCCTTTTTCGACCAGGTAGTCGAAGCCTTCATCCGTCACCGGGATGTAGCCCGTGACCGTGCTCCAGAACTCTGCCGATTCCGGCTTGGCGAGGAACTTGAAGTACTCGGCAGCGCCGCGATACTGGTCTTCGGTCTTGCCGGAAAGCGTCCAGAGCGATGCACCGCCCACGACCGAGTTCTTGCGCTCGGTGCCTTCATAGACCGGCAGCATGGCCACGTCCCATGCAAAGCCCTCGTCGACCTGCTCGGTCACGGCCTGGTGGCTGGCGATGGAGCCGAAGAAGTGCGCGCACTCGCCGGCGGCGAAGGCGTCACGGGTGGAAAGGCCGGTTTCGCGCGTCTTGATGACCAGAAGGCCCTCGTCGATCCAGCGCTTGATGTCCTTCATGTGCTTGGCATGAAGCGTCTTGTTGAACACGACTTCGGCGTCGAGGCCGTCATAACCGTTGTTCTTGGTGGCGATCGGCTCGCCATGAACCATGGAGAACTGCTCGAGATCGACCCATGAAGACGGTGCGTAGCCCGACGGGCAGGCGTTGCCGGCTTCCTTCAGCTCGCGCAGAACCTGCTCATACTCTTCCCAGGTCTTCGGCGCTTCGTCGCGGCCGATGGATTTGTAGGCGTCGACGTTCCAGTACATCATCGCCGTGGAGGAGTTGAACGGCATGGACCAGAGGCGACCGTCGGAATCCGCATAATAGTTGGCGATGCCCGGGAAATAGGAATCCCAGTCGATCTCGAAACCGTTGTCTTCCATCAGCTTGTAAGCCGGGTAAACCTGACCGGAGAGCATCAGGTCGGGCGTGGAGACCTCGACGCCCTGCACGATGGTCGGGTGCTTCTTGGCGCGGAAAGCGGCGATCGTGTTCTGCAGCGCCGTGGCGTAATCGCCCTGGCTGACGCAGCTGATCTCATACTTGTCCTGGGAAGCGTTGAAGCGGTCGCAGGTCGCCTGAACCTGTTCGCCAAGCTGACCGGTGAGGCCGTACCAGTATTCAAATTTCACCTTCTCGGCCATGGCTGACGTCGTCAGAGCCAAAAGCGCGAGCGTGCTTGCGATGAGTTTCTTCTGCATCTTTTTCTCTCACATGGGAAAGGAGCGGTCGCCGGCTCCGTTGCCGGTCGCGCCTTGGCTATCGGCGCGCCTTGACAGCTGGGTGACCGCATCATGAAGGTTATTTGAAAGCTGTGGGCAGACTTGCTTAGCCAGCCACTTTTTCGCGCTCTGCGGTCTCTTCCGCATGTTTGCGACGCCGGCGGAACAGGCCGTCGGCCATCTCTGCATGACGGTGAATGTAGTCGTGGAAGTGCACGAGCGTGCTGTTTTCATCGGCCAGCACGACGGCATATTGTGCAGGGCCATCAAGGCGCAGCGCTTCGCCCGGCATGCCCGGCAGGTGCGCGTTGACGTCGTAATGGTTGCCCGAAATCGTGGTCAGCGGGATGCCGTGCCACAGGCCCGTGGTCGGGCGGTGAACATGGCCGGCGATCACCTGACGCACATCGGGATGCGTCTTCAAAACGTCGCGGAACGCCTCGGACTGCTGCAGCTTGATCTGGTCGACCGGCATGTGAAGATCGTTCGCATGGTGATGCATGACAATGATCACCGGCCGATCCTGCGCTTCTTCCAGTCGCGCGGCGAGCCAGGCAAGGCGCTGTTCGCAGAGCACGCCGCTGACGATTTCCGGCTCGCTGGAATCGATGACGATGACGCGATAGCCTTTCACGTCGATGGCCTTCTGGATGTGGCCGTTCTCATCATCATGCAGCGTGCCGAAGATTTCCTTGAACCGGTCGCGATGGTCGTGATTGCCGAGCGTCAGGACGACCGGCATTTTCAGCTGGTCGATCATGCGGTCCAGAATGGCGTATGCCGGGACTTCGCCACGGTCGGCGAGATCGCCAGCGAAAATGCAGAAATCCGCGTCGCCATGGTTCGTGTTGGCGCTGTCGATAGCGGCCTGAAGACGCTTCGTGGTGTCCAGGCCATTGGTGGCCTCACCTTCCGGCGAAAGGTGGATATCGCTCATGACGATGAATTTCAGCATGACTGCCTCGTTTGCGAGATAAATGACAGGAAGCCTGATCGGCGCCTGGCAGCCGGGTATCATCGCTCTGTGTCGCGCCGCTGACAGATTTCTTGCAGTTCGGCGACAGGCATGTGAAGGGCGCACGCAAGGCGTCGCTGCCCGCCCATTCTTCATGGGCGCGCTGATGAAAATCAGTCGGCTTTATTCACGGAGGGGAGGCTGGACGCGCCTCAGGCGTCCACAGGGATCGCGTATTTCTCGATCATGGTTTCGAGATAACTCGCCGCTTCGTCGCCTTTAAGAGCATCAGCCCAAAGACCTTCAGCGATATCCTCGTGAAGCGTCATGGCTTCCGGGGCGGAGGTGATCAGCGCCACCCCGACGCGGATGTTGGGCTGTTCGCCCAGCCGGAAAGGGCTGATCGCCAGCACCGAGCGGTCCTGCTGTCGGAATATCTGGAAACTTGTCGCCGGAACCGGCTCGCGCACGATGCCGATCTGTATGCCGATGGGCTGCTCGCGCAGCATGGTCAGAATGTACTCGGCCTCGCGGCGCGCCTGCAGGCGGCGCTTGTTCACCACGTCCGGCGGCAAATCGTGCCGGCCGATCAGGCCGTGAAGCAGAAACCCTTCCAGATCTGCCGAGGCGATCAGGCTTACGATCAGCGGGCGGCGCAGGCGAAACGCCTTCTTTCGCGCCCGCAAGATGTCGATCAGCGCATCCACCACCTCTCCGGAACGGCCTTCCGGATCGACCTCCGGCGGCACGGATTCCCGCAGCACTTCCTGCAACGCATCGTCATAGGCGTCAGACGTCAGGAGATAGGAGACAGGGCTGAACAGGCCGATCACCTGCTGACAGTCATCTTCGAGCTGGCGCATGCGCTCAAAGAAGGCAATGGCGCTCGACACATATTCCACGCCGACGCCCATCAGGCTGGGCAGCGATACGCCGAGCTCGTCGGCGATGCTGGTCAGCATCTCGATCTTGCGAATTTCGCCTTTTTCGGCGCGGTAGAGAGCGGCGCGCGAGATGCCGAGCTTCTCTGCCAGTTCGTCGGGAGCAAGCCCTTTGCCGAGGCGGTAAGCGCGCAGGCGGGCGCCAATGTCGCTGAATCTGATCAAGTCGCCCTGTGACACGCTTTTTTCTCGCAAGTTTCAACTCCTTCCGTTATCGGGTGCCCTGTATCGGCTTGTCAACGGACATGCTCAAATAAGCACGGAAAGCTCATTAATTGGACGAAAGTTCCATTCGTCTCATTTTTGAGAATTCCGTTGACAGGCTATGGTTGGGCTCGTAGGCTGCTTTTTCAAAAAAGCAATGGAGGCGGAACAATGAAACATCTCATTCGTAAACTGGCTGCAACGACCGTTATGGGCGTGGCTGGCGCGGCATTCGCGACAGGCGTCTGGGCGGCGGATTTCGTTGCAAAGATCGGTCATCTTGAATCGGCGCAGCAGTCGCGCCACGTGTTCCTCGACAAGGTCGCCAAGCTCGTGAACGAGCGCACCGATGGCGCGGTCGAGTTCCAGATCTTCCCGCAGGGCCAGCTCGGCCAGCAGCGCGAAATGACTGAAGGCGTCCAGCTCGGCACGCTTGAGGCGACCGTCGCGCCGGCAGCTTTCCTCGGTGGCTTCAACCCCGCCGTTTCGATCATGGACATCCCGTACCTGCTCCCCGACAATGATGAGACCGCGCAGGAAATCCGCGGCGGCGCGTTTGGCGAGGCGCTTTGCGAATCGTTCAATTCGCGCGGCGTGACCTGCATCGGCCTGTGGCCGAACGGCAAGAAGAATTTCACCTCTTCCAAGCCGCTCGCAAGCCTTGAAGACTTTGCCGGCCAAAAGTTCCGCGTCATGGATTCCAACATCCTGATCGAGCAGTTCAATTCGCTTGGCGCATCGGCGATCGCCCTGCCGTTCGGCGAGCTTTACACCGCCCTTCAGACCGGTGTTGTCGATGGCGAGGAGAACCCGCTCGACACCATCCAGCGCATGAAGTTCTACGAAGTGCAGAAGCACCTCGTTCTGTCCGACCATGGCGCGATGGAAGACGTGATCCTGTTCAACCCGGCCTGGTGGGCAAGCCTGCCGGCGGAGCATCAGCAGACCATTGTCGACACGTTCAACGAAGTCATCCCGGAGCTGATCGCTCACAAGGCTGCGGCCGTTGCCACCGCACTTGAAGAGATCAAGGCATCGGGCATCGACATCCGCGAGATGAGCGCCGACGAGAAGACCGCGTTCCGTGACAAGATGTATCCGGCCGGTCGCGCAGCCTATGTGGAGCGCGCCGGTGAAGAGGGCGAGAACCTGATCGCCGTCTATGAGAAGGAATATGAGGCCGCCACGGCGCAGTAAGCACGGATACGCCCCGCGCCCATTCGGGCGCGACTGGCGATCCACCTTGTTGCGGGGCATCGGGCCGAGCGAAAACGGTTTTCGCCTGACGGTCCAATGCCCCGGCCTTTCACCGAACCAAAGCATTGACTTTCATATGTCGGGCTCCCCGTGAGCCCGGCAGCGGTTCCCTTTTTCCAAGGAATGAGACCTTGAAAGCACTTGCCATCATCAGAACAGCCGAGCGCATAGCAGCGGTCTCCATCTTCCTTGTCATGGTCGCGCTCTACTTCATGAATGTGCTGGCGCGCCAGGTTGGCGGCACTTTCGCCTCCGAGTTCGCCTGGGTTGAAGAAGCCGTGCGGCTGATGAGCCTTTTCCTCGTCTTTCTCACGGTCGGCCTTGCCCTTGAGAAAGGGCGTCACGCCGGTGTTCACACCTGGCGCGACCGGATCGCACGGGCCACTGGCCTGCCGATCAGAAAGATCATCGACGCGGTCGGCTTCATATTCTGCATCTATCTTGTCTGGCTCGGCTACCAGATGACCGCCTTCGTTTACGGCATGGGCCAAAAGAGCCCGACACTGAACATCCCGGTCTTCTGGATTTATCTCGCGCCCACAATCGGTTTTGCGCTCATGGCTCTGCGCTTTGCGCTCAGCTTCTTCGGCCGCATCGATCGTTTCGCCGGACAGGCGTCGGAGGAATAATGATCCTTTTCGCACTCGTCATCATCGTCGCAGTCATGCTGCTGGTTCTCGGTTTCGAGATGTTTCTCGTGCTGGGCGTGCCGGCGCTCATGATCAAGGAATTCTTCTACGGCAACCTCCCTGACCCGGTGGTTATTCAGAAGATCCTGGGCGGCATCAATCACACGACGCTTCTGGCCATTCCCTTCTTCATCCTCGCTGCAGAGCTGATGGGCGAGGGGCAGATCGCCCGCCGCCTGACAGGTCTCGTCAAGGTGCTGGTCGGTCATCTGCGCGGCGGCATGGGCTACACCACCATTGGCGGCTCCATGGCGTTCGGCTCGGTCTCCGGTTCCGCACCGGCCACGGTCGCGGCCATGGCCCGCATGGTCTACCCGGAAATGCGCAAGGCCGGCTTCAGCGACAAATTCTCGCTCGGCCTGATCGTTTCCAGCGCCGAGACGGCGCTGCTCATTCCGCCGTCCATCACCTTCATCATCTATGGCTGGATGACGGGCACCTCCGTTGCCAAGCTGTTTGTCGGCGGTCTCGCCGTGGGTCTGGTGCTCGGTCTGGCTTTCGCCATCATGGCGGCGCTCGAAGCGCGACGCTCCGGCGTTGAGCGCGGTCCGCGCACAAGCTGGAAAGAACGCGTCATTGCGATCCGGGACGCCGGCTGGGCGCTCGGCATGCCGATCATCATTCTGGGCGGCATTTACAGCGGTTATTTCACGCCCACCGAAGCGGCGGCCGTCAGCGTCGTTTACGCCATTTTCGTTGAAGGCGTGATCTTCCGTGAGCTCACCTGGCGCAAACTGGTTGCAATCACCGAACGCGCCGCGATCTCCACCGCGATCATCTTCATCCTGCTGGCGATGGGCGGCCTCCTGTCCTACTTCATCACGCTGGCGCAGGTGCCGGCGGCCATCACGGGCTTTCTGGAAGCGATCCAGGCCGGGCCGATCGTGTTCCTGCTGATCGTCAATATCAGCTTCCTGATCGCGGGCATGTTCATCGACCCGAACTCGGCGCTTCTGATTCTGGTTCCGCCGCTCTATCCGGTAGCCATGGCGCTCGGCATCGATCCTGTCCATTTCGGCATGATCGTCACGCTGAACATTTCCATTGGCATGATCACGCCGCCCTTCGGGCTCGATATTTTCGTGGCGTCTTCGACCCTGTCGAAACCGGTGCTCACGATCATCTCCGGCCTCTGGCCCTTCATCATCGCGAACCTCATCGTGCTCGCGATCATCACATACGTGCCGGATATCTCCACCTTCCTGCCGAACCTGGTGTTCGGATGACGGGGATTCCAGAAAGGATTGAGCCGATGGACGCAGTCCCGTCGATCAAGGCATTCGAGTTGCCGCTTTCCGTGAAGAGCAACGACCCGGTCAATGGCGAGTATCGCCGTCTGGTGCTCGCCGCTCCGCAGGATCTTCTTGCGCGCTGCCGTGCCGGCCAGTTCTTTCACCTCCTGTGCCCGCAGGCGGGCGGCGAGACGCCTTATCTGCGCCGCCCGATGAGCATTTACGGCTTCTATCCCGATCAGGGAGAGCTGCATTTTCTCTACAAGGTCACAGGCGCCGGCACCCGCGCGCTGGCCACGCTGGCGCTCGGCGACAGGCTCAATGTCCTCGGGCCGCTTGGCGAACCCTTCACCATTGCCGACAACTGGCAGAATCTGGTTCTGGTGGCGCGCGGTGTGGGGCTTGCAACGCTTGCTCCGCTTGCGCTGGAGGCCAATCGGCTTGGCCGGAAGCTCACCGCGATTTGTAGTGCCCGCCACCCCGACTATCTGATG
Source organism: Nitratireductor sp. GZWM139 (assembly GCF_030068685.1). Lineage (NCBI taxonomy): Bacteria > Pseudomonadati > Pseudomonadota > Alphaproteobacteria > Hyphomicrobiales > Phyllobacteriaceae > Nitratireductor > Nitratireductor sp. GZWM139. The sequence continues at coordinate 147,943 of NZ_JAMQML010000010.1, forward strand.
TCGACGGACTATTTCGCCTCACTGGGCGCAGACGTCATCACCCTGACCGACGCGGAAGGCACGTCGGATCTGGGCAATCTGGAACAGATTATCGAGGGGCTGGTCGCGGCAGGCCGCGCCGACGCGTTCTACACCTGTGGCTCAAACCGCATGCTCCGGCTTTTGCAGACGATCGGCGAACGTCATGGCATTCCCGGGCAGATCGCGCTGGAGCAGCAAATGGCCTGCGGCATCGGCATGTGCCATTGCTGCGTGCGTCCGTTCAATCGCGGCGACCGGCAGGTGCATCTCAGAGTGTGCCGCGAAGGCCCTGTCTTCGACATGATGGAGGCGATCGCATGGTAGATCTTTCGGTCGATATTGGCGGGCTCAAGCTCAAGAACCCGATCATGCCGGCATCCGGCACCTTCTCCGAAGATCTCGCGGAGGTGTTCGATCTGGACCGGCTTGGCGCGCATGTGACCAAGACGATCACCCGTGGCTGGCGCGACGGCAATCCGACGCCGCGCGTCTGCGAAGTGAACGGGTCGATGCTCAATTCCATCGGCATTCCGAGCAAGGGTGTTGGCGCGTTTCTTGAAAAGGTCGTGCCGTTCTACGCCCATTACGAGACGCCGCTGGTCGTCTCGATTTCCGGCAACACGGCCGATGAATTCGCCACCCTGTGTTCCGAGGTCAGCGTTCCCGGCGTCGCGGCCATCGAGGTCAACATCTCGTGCCCGAACATCGAGGAAGACGGCAAGGCCTTTGCCATTCGTCCGTCCTCCACGCATGACGTGATGCGCAAGCTGCGCGCGGCGACGGACCTGCCGCTCTGGGCAAAGCTCACGCCCAACACGGGCGAAACGTCCGAAGTGGCGCGCGCTGCGGAAGAGGGCGGCGCCGATGCGCTGGTGGTGGCCAACACCATCCTGTCCATGGCCATCGACATCAACACGCGGCGGCCCAAGCTTGGCAATCTCATGGGCGGCCTGTCCGGCCCGAGCCTGAAACCCATTGCGCTTCGCATGGCCTATCAGTGCGCCCGCGCGACCAATATCCCGGTCATCGGCTGCGGTGGTATCTCCACCATTGAAGACGTGATCGAATATCTGATCGCCGGCGCATCCGCCGTGCAGGTCGGCACCGCAACCTTCATTCATCCCACGGCCATGATCTCGCTGATCGACGGGCTGGAAGACTGGCTCGCAGGGCAGGGACTTTCCTCCGTGCGCGAACTGGTCGGGTCCGTGATCGACGGCGAACAGGACGAGGCCGTTGTCTTCATGGAAGCAGCGCCATGAACGCCCAGCCCGCCTCTTTCGCCCCCGGCCATGCGATCGCCCATGCGACCGACCGTGCGCTTGCAGAGCGTCTGTTCGGCGACATCGCGCACATGTCGCCCGATGTCGAAGGTGTCAGCCGTCCGGCCTTCTCCGAGATCGAGACCAGAACGCTCGAATATCTTGAGAATGTGGCGCGCGCCGAGGGGCTTGAGGTCTGGTACGACGCAGGCTGCAATGCCCGGTTCTCGCTGCCCGAAGACCGCGACGCGGAGCGTTTCATCGTTGTCGGCTCGCATGTGGACAGCGTCCCCTTCGGCGGCAATTTCGACGGGCTGGCCGGCGTTGTCGCGGGTCTCGTCTGCCTGATCCGCGCCCGGCGCGAAGGCCGCCGCTTTGCAAAGCCGGTGCATGTGCTTGCCATGCGCGGCGAGGAAAGCGCCTGGTTCGGCCCGTGCTATATCGGCTCCAAGGCGCTGACCGGCACACTCGCAACGCCTGAAATCGAAGCCCGGCACAAGGGCGACGGCCGTACGCTGGAAGCGCATATGGCCGATATCGGCCTGCCGGTCGAAGACATTCGCGCGGGCAAGCCGCTGATGGATGTCAGCCGCATCGAGGCCTATCTCGAACTCCACATCGAGCAGGGGCCGCTGCTGATCGGCAAGAATATCCCCGCAGCCGCCGTTTCCGGCATTCGCGGCAATATCCGCTACCGCTCCATCACCTGTTACGGTGAGGCCGGTCATTCCGGCGCAGTGCCCAAGGCCTATCGGCGCGATCCCGTTCTCGCCATGGCGGATCTTCTGGTGCGGCTCGACGAGAGCTGGACGACGATCCTCAACAAGGGCGACGATCTGGTGCTGACGAGCGGCATCGTGGCGACCGATCCCGAAAAACACGCCATGTCGCGCATTCCCGACAGCGTGTCCTTCAGCCTCGACATGCGCAGCCAGAAGCCCGAAACGCTGGATGAGATGCGCAAGCTTCTGACGAGCGAAATGCGCGAGATCGAGCGCGACCGGCGGGTCCGCTTCGAGCTGGGCGAAGAGCTTCGTGTCGAACCGGCGCTGTGCGACAAGGGGCTCGTCGCAGGCCTTGAAGAGGCCATGCGCCAGGTCGGACAGGAGCCTTTCGTCATGCCGAGCGGCGGCGGGCACGACGCTGCCGTGTTCGCCGCCGCCGGCGTTCCTTCCGCCATGGTGTTCGTGCGCAACCGCAATGGTTCCCACAATCCCCAGGAAGCGATGGAGATCGAGGATTTCCTTGCCGGCGTGGATATTCTCTTTGCTTTCCTTGCGGGGGCGGAGTGACTGTGCGGTTTCTTTCAGAAACGAATCCCTGCATTGCCGGGCTGGCTCAGGCAGGAGATAGCTGTTAGCGAAAAGGCCCGATCAACGAACAGGACCACGACATGTTCTCCAACACCTTCCCCGACCAGTCCGCCATTTCGCAGATGGTCGCCCGCATGCTTCTGGAGATCGAGGCGGTGCATTTTCGCGCCGAACAGCCGTTCACGTTCACGTCTGGTCTTGCAAGTCCGGTCTATATCGACTGCCGCAAGCTGATTTCCTATCCGCGCGTTCGCGCCGCAATCATGGATTTCGCGGCCTCGATCATCTTCCGCAATGTCGGCTTCGAGCAGTTCGACGCGATAGCGGGCGGCGAGACGGCCGGCATTCCCTTTGCCGCATGGCTCTCCGAGCGGATGGGCCTTCCCATGCAGTATGTGCGCAAGAAGCCGAAAGGCTTTGGCCGCGATGCGCAGATCGAGGGCGCATTGAGCGAAGGCGCGCGTGTTCTTCTGGTCGAGGATCTGACCACCGACGGCGGCAGCAAGATCAAGTTTGCCGAAGCGGTCGCGCGCACCGGCGCACGGGTCACCGACACATTCGCCGTCTTCTACTACGACATCTTCCCAGACACGCCGAAGCGGCTTGAAGCCGCCGGCATGCGGTTGCATCATCTCGCCACGTGGTGGGATGTGCTCGCCGTCTGCAAGGAAGAAAACCGTTTTTCGCCGGAAACGATCGCTGAGGTCGAGAGCTTCCTGAATGCGCCGACCGTATGGTCGGCGAACCACGGCGGCATTTCAGAACTGCCGCAGTAAATGCCAAAGGACTTGGATCATGTTTGATACGTTTTTGAAGGATCTGAACGAGCAGGGCGGAAGCGTTCGTGCCTATGAAGGCTGCGCGGTCAAGGCTCATCAGCGGATCACCAGCGAGCCGGAAAATGCGGCCGCCCTCCTGCTGATCGCCTATGCCGCCCAGCGCTTCGTCGAGGCCTATGACGACCAGCCGCTCACCATGACGGCTGCCGACGAGGAGCTTGAGCTGTTCTCCGAAATCGTGAACACGCTTGATGCAGCCTATAAGGACGGCTCTGACGATGAAAAGTTCGCAGCGCTGAACAAGGCCTCCGCGCGCCTCGCCGCAACGATCAAGAGCTAAGCGCACAGTCGTTCAAGTCCATGAATGCGATCCGCTCGCCGGTCCTCTCCGGCGAGTGTTTTCGTTGTGGGCGCCTGAAAAGGACCGAAAGCCTTCCCGCTTCTGGCGTGCGCTCGCATGCTGCCTCGCCGATCCCCTGTGATCGCGTACCCAACCATGGGCGAATAGACATTTCCTTTCCATGGCGCATGCGCTAGCTTCGCGCCGGAATTCGGATGGGAGCCGGTTTTGCATTTGTATTTAAGGTTCTGCGCCGGGCTGGACCGGCTGGCGACGGCATTTTGCGTGCTTGCCTGCCTGGCCCTGACGGCAAGCGTGCTTGCCATCGTCGTGATGCGCTATGGTTTTGGCATTGGTTTCATCGAACTGCAGGACTTCGCTTCCTACGCCTTCGCCGTGCTTCTGATCTTCTCCGTGCCGGTTTGCCTGCGCCGGGGCGGCCATGTGCGCGTCGAGGTGCTTTCCGAGAACCTTTCACCCGCCTATGCGCGCATTGCAGATGCAGTGGCGGTGTTTCTGTTTCTCGTTCCGGTGTTCGGCCTCATCATCTGGGCCGACTGGGCGGATCTTGCCTATTCCTGGTCGATCCGCGAGGCGTCTGTGGAGACCGGCGGTCTGCCCGGCCTCTTCATCGTAAAGACGGCGCTGCCCCTGGGCGCTGCCATGATGATTCTGCAGGGCATCGCCATGGTGCTTGAGCCGCGCGCCGACCACACTGCCGACGGCGAGCCAAGCCTATGACCCTTTCGGAACTGTTTCTGTGCCTGATGCTGGTCGGGCTCTTCGCCGGTATTCTGAGCGGCATTCCCGCCATGCTGGCCATTGCCGGCGTGCCCTTCGTCGTTGCAGTCATCGCCAGCTTCTTTGGCGCGTTCGACCTGTCCTTCCTGGATTTCTTCCCCAGCCGTGTCTGGGGTGTGATGAGCAACACGCTTCTGATGGCCGTGCCGCTTTTCATTCTGATGGGCGTGGTGCTGGAGCGTTCGCAGCTCGCCGAACGCATGCTCGAGGTCCTGCGCGACATGCTCGGCGCATCGCCGCGCGGGCTTGCCCTTTCCGTTCTGCTTTTCAGCGCGCTGATCGCAGCCTCCACGGGCATTGTCGGCGCAACCGTGGTCATGCTCGGGCTTGTCAGCCTTCCCGCCATGCTTCAGGCCGGCGTTTCGCCGCGCGTGTCGAGCGGCATCATCTGCGCCAGCGGCACGCTCGGCCAGATCATCCCGCCCTCGATCCTGCTGGTTCTGCTCGGCGACCAGATCGGCAACACCTATCTGGAAGCGCAGCAGAAGGCGGGCAATTTCGCGCCTGACGCCGTGTCCGTCGGTGATCTCTTCGCCGGTGCGCTGGTGCCAGGCCTGCTGCTTGTCGGGCTTTACGGGCTCTACATTCTCTTCACGCTGCGCGGCGCGCAGAAAGCCGTTGCAAAGGATGAGCGCAAGCCGGTTCCGCTGAACCGCATTCTCGGCACCTTCCTGCCGCCGCTGCTTCTGATCGTTGCCGTTCTGGGCTCCATTCTCGGCGGTGTCGCCACCACCACGGAGGCAGCCGGGCTGGGGGCGATTGGCACGATCCTTCTTGCCGCCTTCACGCGCGGTGAAATCGGGCCGGCGGGGCGTCTGCTCATCATTGCCGCGGTTATCGCCGGCGGCGTGCTCGTCGTGCTGCGCGCAACCGGCCTTCTGCCGCCGGCAACCCTTGGCGCGCCAGCCGGTCTGCTCGGTCTTCTGGCCAGCGCGTTGATCGGCTTTGGCGTTTTCTTTGCCGGCTGGCGGCTTTTCAGAACCGATGTTCTCGTGCCCGCCGTCATCGATACGCTGCGCATCTCCGGCATGGTGTTCGGCATCGTCATCGCTGCCTCCATGCTGTCGCTTGTGTTCCGCGGGTTCGGCGGTGACGAGCTGGTGGCCGGATTTCTGGAGCAGGTTCCGGGCGGCAAATGGGGCGCACTCGCCCTCGTCATGGTGGTCGTGTTCTTCCTTGGCTTCATTCTGGAAGCCGTGGAGATCATCTACATTGTCGTGCCGCTTTTGGGAGCGCCCATTCTGGCCACGGATTTCTCTCCGGTCTGGTTTGCGGTCCTGCTTGCAATGAACCTGCAGACCTCGTTCCTGACGCCGCCCTTTGGCTTCGCGCTCTTTTATTATCGTTCCGTTGCGCCGCGCAGCATCACGACCATGGAGATCTACCGCTCGGTGATCCCGTTCGTGGCCATTCAGTTGATCGCTCTGGCGCTTCTCATCACGTTCCCGGCTGTGGTTACATGGCTGCCGGACATGCTCTTCAGATAGTCGTTGTTCAGGAGGAAACCCCGACATGAAACGCAGAACATTTCTCACCGCAGGTGCTGGCGCGACAGCCGCAGCACTCGCCACGCCAGCCATTGCGCAGGGCAAGATCGAGTGGAACCTGCCCACCAGCTTCCCCAAGAACGCACCGGGCGTTGGCACCAATGTCACCAACTTCGCCGAGAAGGTCGCCGCCATGTCCGATGGCCGGCTGAGCTTCAAGGTTTTCGGCGGCGGCGAGCTCGTTCCGCCCTTCGGCGTCGAGGATGCCGTGCAGCAGGGCAAGGCCCCGGTCGGCCATAACCCGCCTTACTATGCAGCCGGCAAAAACCCGGCCCTGCACTGGTTCACCGCCGTGCCGTTCGGCATGACGGCTGCCGAGCATTACGCATGGCTGCGCTATGGCGGCGGTCAGGAGATCTGGGACGACATCTACGCCCAGCGCAATCTGAAGCCGCTCTATTCCGGCAATTCCAACACGCAGAGCGCCGGCTGGTTCAAGTCCGAGATCAATTCGCTGGACGACCTCAAGGGCCTCAACATGCGCATTGCCGGCCTCGGCGGCGAGATGTATCGCAAGCTCGGCGTCAACGCGGTTCTGATGCCCCCGCCGGAAATCTTCCAGGCGCTTCAGTCCGGTGCGCTCGATGCGGCCGAGTGGGTCGGTCCGTTCCTCGATCAGGCTTTCGGCCTGCAGAAGATCACCAAGAACTGCTACCTGCCGGCTTACAACGAACCGAGTGCAGCGCTTGCCATCGTCTTCAACAAGGATGCCTGGGCCGAGCTTTCGCCCGATCTGCAGGCAATCTGCGAGGCTGCGGCCCTTGCCGCCAGCCAGGAGGCGCTTGCCCAGTTCGATTATCACAATGCGCGCGCCATGGCGTCGCTGGAGGCCGATGGCGTCATCTTCCGCGATGTGCCGGACGATGTGGCCGAAGGCCTCAAGGGCGCATGGGAAGAAGTGCGCGAAGAGCTGACGGCGCAAAGCGAAGACGTCGCCCGCGTGCGCGAGAGCTATGACGGCTTCCTGGCCGAGAGCGTGAAATACGCCAACGCCATGAACATGCCGCTTCTCCAGCGTCGCTGATAATCCGCGCACGTTAAAAGATGCGCCGCGCTTCCCCGGGAACCATCCCATGGGAGGCGCGGCGTTTTCCGTTCAGACCAGGAGGGGCGTGACGGTCTCTATCGCGTTCTGCCGCAATGTCTGCGAAGGCAGTTCGCCGAAGAGGGCGGCATAATCACGCGCAAAGCGCCCGCCGTCATAGAAGCCGAGTTCGTGCGAAATCCGCGTCACGTTGTTTGTGAAGGCATCAGCGAAGAGCAGCATGCGGCGCGCCTCGTGCAGCCGGCGGCGGCGGAGCAGGGCGTGGACGGTGCAGTCGAATTTCGCCCGTACCGCGCGCTCCAGCGTGCGTTCGTGAATGCCGGCCATCCTGCAAAGTCCGGCAACCGTCAGGCGCGGTTCGTCTGAGGCTTCAAGAAAATCATACATGCGGGCAATGGCCGAATTTCCGCGCCGGTCCGGCCGGGCCTGTTCCTGCCGGCAGGCGTCGAGAACGAGCGGCTTGATCGCACCGACCAAATCGGCACGCAGCATGTCGCCGAACGCTCTGTCTGGTTCTCCTTCGCCCGTGTGCAGCGCATCAAGACAGACCCGCCGCAGAGCGCCGGCCTGCCGGTCCGTCAGGTGAATGGGGCGGCCGTTCTTGCAGGCGTCGAAATGATCCCAGAGATCGGCGAATTCCGGCGCATAGCGTTCATCCGTACCGATCAGGATGACGATCTGGTCGTGGCCGGCAGCCGTGGTGCTGTCCAGCTCTCGATAGAAGCTGTGGTGAAGGTTGTGTTTGCACAGCGTTCGCCCCCAGAAGGCCGACTTGTCGCACAGACCCGCAAGCGGCAGGGCGAGCGCAAGAGCGTCGGGCGGTGTCGTGCCGCGCAGCCGCATGTCCGTATGGTACTGATCCCGGTAGATGGCGATGCCGTCGAGCTTCAGAAACGCGATGTCGCAGCCGAACGGGCCGGCCTCCAGCGGCTCGACGGTCAGGTTCCACGGGCGGATTGCCGCCTCGTAGAGGCTGGGTTCCTCCGTGGAGAAAAAGCCGGTTCCTGCGCGCTCGCTCACAAAGTTTTCCTCCCCGAAAACTTGTCGGAAATTACGTAGCAGGCTGGCTAAGTTTCGAAATACTCAAACGCCATGGCTGAACGGTTTCCGCGCCCCGTGCCCGTGAGTGGTTTTGCACAAGACCTCTCATGGTAGCGCCGAGCGCGGTCTGCGTACAGGCATTTGGACTGCGGCAACCGCCAGCGGTTCCTGTTTGGGGAGAAGAAGCATGCAAAAGACATCCGCAAAGCCGGTCGTGCGCCGGCTTGAAACGACACATCTCAAACCACATCGAAACAAGACATTGTCTCTGCTTGCCGGCGCTGCCTGTGCGCTCTTTCTGGCGCAGGCGGGCGATGTTCGACTGGTATCCGATGCGATGGCGGACGAGGCCGAAGTCGAGCGCCTGATGGCGGGCTATGAGGCTTTCAAGCCCAATCTCGCGCCCATTGTGCTCGATCGCGGCGACAATCTCGCCTTCACGGAAGCCTCGGACACGATCCATCCCGAACAGACCGCGTTTGCCCGGCAGATGCAGCGCGGCATCTATATGCCGGTCAAGGACAAGGTCTATGTGGCGGTTGGCTACGGCATCACCAGCACCACGATGGTGGTTGGCGATGACGGCGTCATCATCATCGATCCGGGCGAGAATGACGATTTCGGCGCGCTGGTCATGGAGGAGTTCCGCAGCTTAACCGACAAACCCATCAAGGCCATCGTCTACACGCACCGTCATCCCGATCACCCGTTCGGCTCCAAGGGGCTCGGCGTGACCGAAGAGGACGTGAAGTCTGGCAAGGTGAAGATCTACGCCCATGACAGCTTCATGGAATATCTGGTTAATGACGCAAGCGTGGTCGGTCCGATCCTGTCGATCCGCACCGCGCTCGCCAGCACGCTGCTCGATGTCGGCCCGGAAGGCCGTGTGCATCAGGCGCTTGGGCCCACATTCGATTCCGGCCCGGTGTCGCTTTTACAGCCGACGGACACATTTGACGAAATGCTGGACGTGACCATCGCCGGTGTGCGGATGGTCATGTTCCACGCCTATGGCGATGCCGAGGATGAAATCGGCGTCTGGTTCCCGGAGATGAAGCACCTGCACGGATCGGAAACGATCCAGGGCGAGTCCTTCCCCAACATCTACACGCTGCGCGGCACCAAGTTCCGCGATCCCGTGGAGTGGTATACGGGCGTCGACCGGCTGCTCGAGTATGCGCGTGAGGCAGACAGCTATTCCGGCTCCCACATGCGTCCGTGGGTCGGTAACGAGTTCATTGTCGAGCGCATCACCAATTATCGCGACGCGATCCAGTATGTGCACGACCAGACCGTGCGGCTCATGAACATGGGCTACACGCGGGAGGAACTGGCAGACACGATCCGCCTGCCGGAGCATCTGGCCAACGATCCGTGGCTTGGAGAGTATTACGGCACCGTCGCCCACAGCACGCGCAACATCTATGGCGGCTATCTCGGCTGGTATCAGGCAGATCCGACGGAACTGGCCACGCCGGGCTTCGAAAAGAAGGCCGCGCTTTATGTCGAGGCGCTTGGCGGCCGTGACGCGATCATGGAGAAGGCCCGCAAGGCGCTCGATGAAGGCGAATATGGCTGGTCGATGGAGCTTCTCACCCATGCCGTCCGCGTTGATGGCGAGGACATGGAAGCCCGTGCAATGAAAGCCGAGGCGATGCGTGAATGGGCCTATCAGCAGCCCAATATCTACTGGCGCGGCCTTGCGCTTGGCGGTGCTCTGGAACTGGAGGACAAGCTCGACTATTCGCGCATCTGGAACTTCGCCGCTCCCGACATCATCAAGGCGCTTTCGCCCGACGCCATCATCGAGTCCGTTCGGGTGCGGCTCGATCCCGAAAAGGCGGCAGACGCGCACATGACCATCGGGTTCCGGTTCACGGATATCCAGGACGACAGCGCGCTTGAAATCCGCAGGGGCGTGGCGGTCTTCCATCCCAAAAGCCCGGAGAAAACCGACGCCACCATCGTCGCGACCAAGGCGCTTCTGGATGACATTCTTCTGGAGCAGACCACGCTTGCCGATGCACTGGCCGAAGGCTCGCTGACCATTGAGGGCGACGAGAAGGCCATCGAGCGCTTCTTCGGCTATCTCGATCCGCCGAGCGCCGATCCGATCAAGCTCGTCGTACGCTGATTCAGACTGATCGACGCCATGCAGCCGCAGACCGCCAATCCGGTCTGCGGCTGTTTTCGTTCGGGCGCGCTGTTTGTCGCCTGCACCTTATCCACGGTCAAAACATGCAAAAGCCGATGCTTTCCAGTCACTTGCCGGCCCTCTTCTTTGCCGGCTTGACGCCGCCGCCAATAGTCTCTACCAAATAGCTGTTCTAAATAAAGAACTAGTTCATTATACTGAACTAGTGGAGGCCGAGGAGGAGGCAGCCAGGTGAGTGGTCGCGGCGCTGAGCGCATTTTGCTTTTGTTGGAATGGATGGCCCGTCAGGAAGGCGCGGTCTCGTTCTCCGACGCCGTCGCTGCACTGGAGCTTCCCAAGAGCAGCGCGCTCGGCCTTTTGCGCATGCTGGTCGATCTTGGCTATGCCGCCCGCGAGGATGACGGCCGCTATCGTCTTTGCCGTCTTCCCGGCGAGCCGGATGACGCGCATCAGGCATGGGGCACACTTGCGCGCCTCACCGATGCGGTTCTGCACACGGCAGTGCGCGAGGCGGGCGAATCCGGCTTTCTCGCCGTGCTCGATGAAGACGACCGCGTTCGTTACATCTCCAAGCTCATGCCCGAGCGCGAGATCAGATATGACCGCGACATCACCGTGTCGCGCAGGGCGCATCAGGTCACGAGCGGCATCGTGCTTCTGACCGGCCTTTCCGCCGACCGGCTTGCGGCTTATGCGGCGCGTGCGGCTGAAGAAACCGGCAATCCGGATCTGCGCGAAGCCATTCTCTCAAAGGTGGAGGACGCGCGCGCGGCCGGCCATGCCGTCAATCTGCGTGGCGTGGTCGAGGGTGCTGCGGGCGTTGCGGCTCCCGTTCTTGATGCAGACGGATGTGTGCGCGCCGCACTCAACATTGCCGGCCCCGCCGACCGCATGGCCGCAAACATCGATCAGGTCATTGCCGTGACCTGCGAAAGCGCAGCGCAGGCCACCGCCGCGCTCACCGCCTTTCGCCACAGGCTGCCGGCCCGGTAGCCACCCGATCCGCACGCAATGCGGTTCCAACATCACTCAACCAGACGATCATCAGGAGGAAACGACGTGAAACATATGCTTAAATCCATGGGTATGGCTGCCGCCGTGCTCGCTGCAGCACAGGCCGCTCCGGCCAGCGCGCAGGAATTCCCCGAGCGCGGAATCGAGTTCGTCGCCGGTTATGGTCCGGGCGGCGGTCACGACACCATGCTGCGCTCCATGGCCAAGATCATGCAGGAAGAGGGCATCATCGAGACGCCGATCAACGTGATCAACAAGCCGGGCGGCAGCTCCGCCGTGGCCATGGGCTACCTGAACTCGCGCGCCGGTGACGGTCACTACCTCATGTCGGTGACCTCCTCGCACATCACCACGCCGCTCACCTCCAACATCGGCCTCGACTTTTCCGATTTCACGCCGATTGCGCGTCTGGGCATCGACCCCGAGCTGCTCGTCGTCAACGCGGCTGGCCCTTACAAGTCGATCGACGATCTGCTCAAGGCCGACAAGGTTCTGAACGTTGGCGGCACGGCCACGGGCAGCATCGAGCACATCGTCGCCATCCAGTTCCAGAAGCAGACCGGCAAGAAGGTCAACTTCGTGCCGTTCCAGGGCGATGGCGATGTGGTTGCAGCACTTCTGAGCAACCAGCTCGACTTCATCGTCACCAATCCGGGCACGGCCCGCGACTTCATCGAGGCAGGCAAATTCAACGCGCTGGCCATCAGCACGGAAGAGCGCATCGACGCGCTTCCCGATGTTCCGACCTTCAAAGAGCAGGACATCGACATCACGCTCAGCCTCTATCGCGGCGTCACCGCTCCGGCTGACATCAGCGATGAAGCAAAGGCCTATCTCATCGAGAAGATGACCGAGCTGAACGAGAGCGCTGCCTGGAAGTCCGGCTATCTCGACCCGAATTCCGTGGTTGAGGGTTTCATCACCGGTGATGAATTCGAGGCCTATCTCGAAGAGACCCAGGGCGTCTATCGCGAGACGCTCACCGAGCTCGGCATCATTAAATAAGTGACTGGAGAGGGCTCATGAAACTGTCGGAAATCGTCCTGCTTGCGGGTCTCGCCGTCTTTTCGGGAGTCCTCCTCATAAGCAGTCTGGATATGCCTTACGGCTCGGAGCAGAGCTTCGGGCCGGGGTATATCCCGCTCAACATCGCACTTGTCGTTCTGGGTCTGATCGGCATCCTCGCCGTCAAGGCTTTCATGGCCGGGCGCAAGCCCGGTGCGGACGGCAGCGCCGTCATCGAAGATCTCTCTTCGGCGCTCCCGGTGGCCGCCGTTATCGTTCTTCTGGCGGGCGCGATCTACGCCATGAGCTGGGGCAGCATTCTTGCGCCGCTTGGCGTGCTGATGATCATCCTGTCGTGGCGCTTCAACGGGCATGGCTTCGTAAAGTCCTGTCTGGTCAGCGCCGCCATTCTGGCCGTCATCTACACGATCTTCAGCCTCTGGCTGAAAATCCCGCTTCAATAGTCTTCCTGAAAGTCGCTCTCCAATGGACGCACTCACTCAACTCGCGGGCGGTTTTTCGGAAGTTCTGACCGTCTACAACATTCTGCTGATTTTCCTTGCCGGCATGATCGGCACGGTGGTCGGCGCGCTGCCGGGGCTGGGGCCGTCGGCAGGCATCGCGCTCATGCTGCCGCTGACCTTCGGCATGCCGCACGCTTCGGGCCTGTGCCTGCTCACCGGCGTCTACATGGGCACCATGTATGGCGGCCGCATCACGTCGATCCTCATCAACACGCCGGGCGACGCCCCCGCCATCATCACCGCCATGGAAGGCTATCCGATGATGCTGCGCGGGCAGGGCGGTCTGGCGCTCGGCCTGTCGGCGTTCTCATCCTTCATCGGCGGTTTCTTCGGCCTGGCCGTTCTGATCTTCTTCGCGCCGGTGGTCTCGTCCTACGCGATCTATCTCGGCGCACCGGAATATTTCCTGCTCATGCTGCTCGGGCTCAGTACGATCATTCTGCTGGCCGGCGACAACATGGTGAAAGCCCTGCTTATGGCCTGTGTCGGCGTTCTGGTCTCCACCTTCGGCAGTGACTACATTTCCGGCCATATCCGCTTCGCCTTCACGCCGGAGCTGATCGAGGGCATCGACTTCGTCGCCATCATCATCGGCCTCTACGGCCTTGGCGAAGTCTTCTACAATCTCGAAAAGCGCGTGCGCATCGATCTCGGCAAGCCGAGCTTCAACATCCGCGAATACATCCCGCCGGCATCCGCCATCAAGGAGAGCGGCGGCGCAACCGTGCGCGGCTCGATCCTCGGCACCGTCATCGGCATCCTGCCGGGCGCCGGCGCAACTGTCGCGACCTTCCTCGAATATGCCCTGGAGCGGCGCATTTCGCGCAAGCCGGAAGAGTTCGGCAAGGGCGCAATTGCAGGTCTCGCCGGACCGGAAGCCTCCAACAATGCTTCGGTTCCCGGTTCGCTGATCCCGCTCATCACGCTCGGCATTCCCGGCTCCGGCGGCACGGCCATCATGCTTGGCGCGCTCATCATGTTCGGCATGCAGCCCGGCCCGCTTCTCATGATCAAGTCCGGAGACGTGGTCTGGGCGATGATTGCAGGTCTTGTGCTGGCGAACATCTTCCTGCTCTTCTCGAACGTGCTGTTGATTCCCGTCTTCGTGAATCTTCTGCGTTCCGTGCAGGGGCATCTGGCAAGCGTCGTCATCGCCCTTTGTGTCGTGGGTGCGTTCTCGCTTGCCTACAGCACGTTCAACATATGGGTCGCGCTGGTGTTCGGCGTGCTCGGATATCTGATGAAAAAGGCGGATTATCCCACCGGCCCGTTCATTCTGGCGGTTGTCCTTGCTCCGCTCGCGGAAAACTATTTCCGCCAGTCGATCATGCTGGGGCAAGGTGACTGGGCGATCTTCATCGACCGGCCCATCTCGCTCGGAATCATCATTGCCATGGTCGTCCTTGGCGGACTGGGCATGGCGACGAAACGCTTCATGAAGCGCCGCGAACCTGCGGCGCGCGCCTGAGACTACAAGAAGGAAGACTATGGCCGACCGTGCCTGGAAACCCGTCGATTTCACGCCCGATGCAAAAGGTCCGCTGAGCGGGATCGTTGTGCTTGACCTGTCGCGTCTCGTGGCGGGCAACATGACCTCGCTTCAGATGGCCGATTTCGGGGCCGAGGTCATCAAGGTGGAACCGCTTCCCGCAGGCGATCCCCTGCGGGCGTGGAAGCAGGGCGGCCATGCCACTTTCTGGAAGGTCTATGGCCGCAACAAGAAGAGCATCGCGCTTGATTTTCGCAAGGAAGGCGCGCTGGATCTTCTGCGCCGGCTCATCGCCCGCGCCGACGTGATGATCGAGAGCTTCCGGCCGGGCACGCTGGAAAAGATGGGGCTCGGGCCGGATGTGCTCAAGCGCGAGTTCCCGGGACTGGTTCTGCTCAGGGTTTCCGGTTTTGGCCAGAGCGGCCCCTACAGCCCGCGTCCCGGTTTCGGAACGCTGGTCGAGGGCATGTCCGGCTTTGCGCATCGCAATGGCGAGGAAGGGGGCGATCCGCTTCTGCCGCCGCTGGCGCTCGCAGACATGATTTCCGGCCTCTACGGGGCCAATGCCGTGATGATGGCGCTGCGCGCGCGTGACCGCGACGGGCATGGCCAGGTGATCGACCTGTCGCTGCTTGATGCGATGGTTTCCGTGCTTGGGCCGGAGCCGCTCGACTACCAGATCACCGGCAAGCCCAAACAGCGTGTCGGCAATGGGTCCAACACGTCGAGCCCGCGCAATGTCTACAAGACGAGCGACGGGCACTTCATCGCCATTTCCGCGTCCATTCAAAAAACCGCCGAGCGCCTGTTCCGCAGCATCGGGCGCGAAGACATGATCACCGACCCGCGCTACGCCACCAACGAGCAGCGCGTTTCGCGCCGCCATGAGGTCGACGCCATTGTCGGCGGCTGGATCGGGGCGCGCAGCCGCGCCGAGGTTCTGGAGATTTTCGAGAAGGACGGCATCACCGCCGCGCCGCTCTACGACGTGGCGGACATCTGCGCCGACCGTCATTTCATCGAGCGCGGCATCTATGTCGCTGCACCGGATGAAGAGCACGGAAGCGTGCCCATGCATGCGCCCACGCCGCGCCTTTCCGAAACGCCGGGCACCCTGCGCGGTCCGGCCCCTGCGCTGGGCGCACACTCGCGCGAAATCCTGCGCGCGGCCGCGTTCTCCGATGCCGAGGTCGATGGCTTCGTCACCGCCGGCGTCATCAACGACGGAGCAGATGCATGAGGCAGACAGCAAACCAGCCACGCTGGCGCTCGCTTCTCTATGTGCCGGGCAACAATGAGCGTTTCATCGGCAAGGCCCAGACCCGTGGAGCCGATGCGGTTGTGCTCGATCTGGAAGACAGCGTCCCCGATCACGAAAAGGCAGCCGCCCGCACGATGACAGCGGCGGCGCTGCCGACCCTCGCCGAGGGGCCATCGGATCTGCTGGTGCGCATCAATGGCGGCATGCGGCTTGCCGTGCCGGATCTTGAAGCTGTGGTTCAGCCCGGTCTGCGCGGCATCTTCGTGCCCAAATGCGAAGCTGCGGAAAAACTGCGCCTCATCTCCGAGGTGCTGTTCGATCTTGAGGCCGAGCGCGGCCTGCCGGCCGGCGAAATCGCTCTGGTGGCGATGATCGAGACCCCGCGCGGCCTTGAAAACGTGCATGACATTGCGCGGGCCGATCCGCGCCTTTGCGGCATGATCCTCGGCAGTGAGGACTTCGCCACAGCCACCGGCATGCAGCCGACGCCAGAGGCGCTTCTCGCGCCGCGCCAGCAGATCGTCTTTGCCGCGCATGCAGCCGGCATCGCGCCTCTGGGGCTTCTGGACAGTGTCGCCAATTATGGTGATGCGGAGCATCTTTCCGCAGTGGCTCGCCGGGCGCGGGCCTTCGGCTTTCGCGGCGCAACCTGCGTGCATCCGGCAGCCGTCGCGCCTCTCAACGCGGCATTCCTGCCGTCGGAAGAGGAAACAGATTGGGCAAAGCGCGTCATCGCAGCGATGGAAGAGGCCCACGCACAGGGCAGGGGAGCCGCCACGCTCGACGGGCGCATGATCGACAAGCCGATGCTGGATCGCGCGCGGGACATTCTGGCGTCTCGGCCCGGGCATTGAGCCAGTTGCGGCGTCCCCCGCATGGACGCCGCATTCGCCGCAGTGACACGGCGACGGAAATGTGTCACGACGCTTCCATGAAGTTCATGCGCGACATGTTGAAGGATCGTCTTGCGGCGGGTCTCATGGCCGGCCTCCTGGCCTATTTCCTTCTCATGCAGGGCTTTGCAGCAGCCTTTGCGCAGGGAAACATGGCGGGCGCTGCCGGCATTCCCGGCTTCGTCATCTGTAATCCGAGCGGCATCGGGCCGGAAACGGGCAATGGCCCTGCACCCGCCCGCAGTCCGCATGATTGCTGCACAACCCTCTGCCAGGCCGGCTGTGCGGTTTCACCCGCATTACCCGGCGACCATGCCGGGCTCGACTGCGCCTTACGCGCGCCGCTCGCTGCCGCAACGCTGCCCGAGCCTCCGGTCTTCCACCCCGTCACGCTCGGTTTTCTGGCCGACGCGCGCGGCCCTCCATCCCACTCCATCTGACGCAACAAACCCTTTTCACGGCCGCGCATTCATGCGCCCGTATCTGCGCTTATGGAGACAAGACATGCGCTTTTTCACCCGCACTTTCACGGCAGCAATGCTGTTCATCGCCGCTCCCGCATTCGCCGGCGACTACACGCTTGGCAATCTTGACATCGACCAGCCATGGACCCGCGCCACGCCGCCCGGCGCAAAGGCTGCCGGCGGCTTTGTCACCATCGCAAATGGCGGTGAGGAAGACGACCGACTGGTCAGCGCCGAGGCCGCCTTTGCAGGCCGCGTGGAGCTGCACACGATGGACATGACCAACGGCGTCATGAAGATGCGTCATCTGCCCGAAGGCATTCCGGTTCCGGCTGGCGAGACGGTCAATCTCGCGCCCGGCGGTCT
Source organism: Nitratireductor sp. GZWM139 (assembly GCF_030068685.1). Taxonomy (NCBI): domain Bacteria; kingdom Pseudomonadati; phylum Pseudomonadota; class Alphaproteobacteria; order Hyphomicrobiales; family Phyllobacteriaceae; genus Nitratireductor; species Nitratireductor sp. GZWM139. Next base: position 165,263 of record NZ_JAMQML010000010.1, read on the forward strand.
GCATGTCATGTTCATGGAGCTCAAGGAGCCCATCGCCGAAGGCGCGCCCGTTCCGGTGACACTGACCTTCGAGAAGGCCGGCACGATCGAAGTTGAAATGTCGGTCGCAAAGCCCGGCGCACCGGCTCCGAACATGCACAAAAACATGCACGGCAACGGCAAGAGCTGATGTCCCGTCGTTCGTTATCGATCCTGGCCGGCGCGGTTTTCGCGCTGGTCCTTGCCATCGTCGCAATGGTGACGATGAACATCTCTCCCACCGGCCGGTCCGGTGGGGGAATGGGCACCGCCGATATCGGCGGCCCCTTCACGCTGACAGCAGAGGATGGAACCACCGTCACCGAGGCCGATTTTCTCGGCAAACCGACGGCAATCTTCTTCGGTTTCACCTTTTGCCCGGATGTGTGTCCGACCACGCTCTATGAATTATCGGGCCTCATCGATGATCTCGGTGCGGATGCGGACAGGCTCAACTTCGCCTTCGTATCCGTTGACTGGGAGCGGGACGGGCCGGAGCAGCTGGCGCTCTACACGTCCAGTTTCGACGATCGCATTCAGGGACTGGCAGGCACCGAAGAGCAGATCGAAGCCATCACAAAGGCCTATCGCGTCTATTACCGCAAAGTGCCCACGGATGATGGCGACTACACCATCGATCACACGGCTTCGGTCTATCTGATGAATGGGGAGGGTGGTTTCGTCGGCACGCTGTCTTACGGCGAGGCGCACGATTCCATGCTGGAGAAGCTCAGGCGGCTGGCTGCCGGGGGGTGACTGCGTTGTGCACACGCGCTTTTGGGATACGGATATTAAGCCGCTTGCACGCCTTCTTGGCTAAGGGCCTGCTTGAAAGTGGTATCGCCGGGCGGCGCTTTCCGATTGAGCGTCGCCCGCTCTCGTCCTATGATCGCCGCGAATGGAGAGTGCGATGCATAGCGAAAAGCCCCCGAGAGTTTCGTCTCTGATCAACAAGGTTCTGGCCAACGCGCCACAGCCGAACGATATCCGCCTTCTGGCGCAGCGTCTGCATGACCACGCGCTTGAGCCGCGTTCGACGCCGGAGGAGACGCAGGCGCTCGTGACGGATTTGGGTTACAAGAACATCGCGGCCTTTTGCGAGGCCGCCGGACTTCCGAGCCATCTCGCAGACCGTTGGGAGCGCTTTGGCATTTCCGGCGAAATGCGGCAGGTGCTTCTGCTTCTCGCGGCCCAGCGCCGCGCCATGCTCGAGGCCGTGCGCGAGTTCGAGACCATCACGCATGTGGGTCTCGATGACTTCATGCGCGAGCGCGGTCTGATCTGACGCGGTCTGATCTGACCGGGTGAGGGGCCGCTCAGAGCCCCTCTTCGTCTGCTTTTTCCAGCAACATCCGCGCTGTGGCGGCATCCGTAACGAGTGCCGCTGCGGACACTGTGCGCAGCGCCGCCAGAATGGCGGTGACCTTCTGCTCGCCACCGGCTGCCAGAATCACGTGCGGAATGCGCGCCACCACATCGAGATCAATGGCCATGATGCGCTGGTTCACCTCATGGTCGACCAGCTGGCCTGCCGCATTCACAAAATAGCAGAGAATGTTGGCCACCGCGCCCTTGTCGCGCAGTGGATCGATCAGCTTCTTCGGAACGATGCCATGGCGGAAGATCGTCGCGTCGGGTGAAACCGCGCCAACCGTCAAAAGCGCGATGTCCGCCTTGGCGGCGCGCTCGCGCACATCGCGCAGTGAGGGCTGTTCCCAAAGGCGCTCGCGCAGTTCGGGGTCGTCCACCACCACCGGCGCGCTGATCTGATAGCTGTCCACCTTCAGACGTTCCGCCACCTTGGTGGCCACGATGGACGGATTGATCCATTGCGAATGCGGAAGGCTGCCCACAAGCCCGATGACGGTCGAGCCGGAAAGATCGCGCTGCGCCATGAAACTCAGGCTGGAATGCAGTGTCGCGCCGCCGCCGATCGCCAGTGTCATGCCGGGTTGCATCTGCTCTTCGAGATAGCGCGCCACCGCATGTCCGATCGAGCGTTCCAGATTGTCGGCTTCCTGCGGGGCGGGCACCACGATGGCGCTTTTCAGGCCCCAGCGCTTTTCCAGCTGCCGCTCCAGCGCCACCTGTTCGGCCGTGTCGGCATTGATGGTGGTCACCACCATGTGGTTCTCGGCGCTGGCGGCCAGCGCGCGCATCACCTTCATGCGGCTGACATTTAGCAGGCTGGCAATCTTCTCCTGCGTCAGGCCCTCCACATGGTAGAGCCAGGCCATTTTCACATTGATGTCTGCGGAAGACAGCGTCGGCTCATCAGCCGGCTTCTTTTTCCTTTTGCGCGCCACGGCGGTGATTCCCTCTCTCATCGCGTCAAGGTTTTAGCACAATGTTCGGCACGTCGCGGCGGCGTTGCCGGGCGAAAGGCGCGAAATTTTATTGCGTTCTTTTGTTATTGACGACAAACATATGTTCATATTCAATGATGAGGCGCTTTTGTTACAAGCCTGTCATATTGCGCATGCAGGGGAGGAGCTCCGGCGTTAAATGTCCGGAGAAGCAAACAGAGGAGTAACCCCATGGTACGCCAGTCCACCATTCGCTCGGTTGCGTTTGCAGCCGCATTGCTCACGTCCACCGCGGCTTTTGCCGAGAACCTGGTGCTCTACACGTCGCAGCCCGACGCTGACGCCGCCGAGACCGTTGACGCCTTCAAGGCGGCCAACCCGGGCATCGAGGTAGAGATCTTCCGTTCCGGCACCAGCGACCTGATGACCAAGCTTGCAGCCGAGTTCGCTGCCGGTAGCCCGCAGCCCGACGTTCTCCTCATCGCTGACGCCGTCAGCATGGAAATTCTCAAGAAGGACGGCCACCTGATGGCTTATCCCGAAGCCAATGTGGAAGGCTTCGAGGAAGCGGCCTATGACGCCGACAAGACCTATTTCGGCTCCAAGCTCATCACCACCGGCATCGCCTACAACACGGCCGCTGCCGAAAAGCCGGAGCATTGGTCCGACCTGACGGGCGAGGCCTACAAGGACCTCACCATCATGCCGAGCCCGCTTTATTCGGGTGCAGCAGCCTATCTTCTGTCCGCTTTCGCAAACCGTGACGACCTCGGCTGGGACTATTTCGAGAAGCTGAAGGAAAACGGCCACGTTGCCGTGCGCGGCAATGGCGCTGTTCTGAAGTCCGTCGCAAGCGGTGAGAAGGCCTATGGCATGCTCGTCGACTTCATGGCCATGAACGCCAAGAAAGACGGCTCGCCCATCGAGTTCGTGTTCCCCGAGGAAGGCGTCACCGCCGTCACCGAGCCGGTCGCCATCATGTCGACCGCGAAGAACACTGACGCAGCCAAGAAGTTCGTCGACTTCATTCTCTCCGACGACGGCCAGAAGCTGGCTCTTACGCAGGGCTACCTGCCGGCCAAGCCTTCGGTCGGTTCCCCGGACTGGCTGCCGGAAGGCACCGAGATCAGCATCATGAAAGTTGATGTGAAGAAGGTTGTCGACGAGATCGCCGGCAACAAGGAGAAATTCTCCTCCATGTTCGGCGGCTAAGGACACATCTGAATGACCGCTATTCGCAAGGAACGTCAGGGCCAGGAGATGGCCCTGACAGCGGGGATCGTCGCGCTTATCGTCATCTTTTCGCTGCTGCCAATGGCGCGGCTTTTGCAGGAAGTCATCCTGCCTGGCGGTCAGTTCTCGCTTGATATCATTCGCAACGGCCTGATTGATGAAACGACCTGGCGCGCCACCTGGAACACGCTGGTGGTGGGCCTTGGCGGAACGCTGTTCGCGCTGGTTCTGGGCGTGGCCGTCGCCATTCTCGTTTCACTGTCGGATGTGCGTCAGCGTCAGGCTTTCGTCCTGTGCTTTGTTACGCCACTCATGATCGCGCCGCAGGTGACCGCACTCGCCTGGCTTCAGCTTTTCGGCCCATCCAGCCCGCTCCTGAACATGCTGGGCATGGCTCCGCCGCTTGGCACGCGCAATCCGCTTTATTCGCCCGAAGGCATCGTTTTCCTGCTCGGCATCCAGTATGCGCCGCTCGTCTTCCTGATCGTGCGCGCCGGCATGCGCAAGCTGCCGCGTGAGCTTGTCGAGGCCGCGCAGTCCAGCGGCGCCGGCTGGGTTCGGGTGCTCGGCACCATCATTCTGCCGCTCATGACACCTTCCATTGTGGGTGCAGCGGCGCTCACCTTCGTTTCCTGTGTCGGCAATTTCGGCATTCCCGCCTTCCTGGGCATTCCGGCAAACTATCTTGTGCTGCCGACGCTCATCTATCAGCGCCTGGCCGGTGGTGGACCGGATGTCCTCTCCGATGTCGCGTTCCTTTCAGTGCTCATCGGTATCATCGCCATGGTCGGCATCGTCATGCAGGACCGCATTGCGAGCCGGCGCGATTTCCGCATCACCTCCACCTCACTGCCCGCAGCGCCCTACCAGCTGGGCGCATGGCGTCTGCCGGTGGAGCTCGGCATGTGGGTGCTGATCGCGTTCATCCTCGTTCTGCCGCTGGTGGGGCTCATTCTCACCTCGCTGGTGCGGGGCTATGGCGTCACGCTTTCGGCTGAGACGGCAACGCTGGAGAACTATTACTTCGTCATCTTCCAGCACGCTGCGGCAAGCCGCGCCTTCCTGAACAGCCTGTATCTCTCGGCTGGGGCGTCCATCTTCGCCGTCTTCGTTGCGATCCCGCTCGGCTATGTAATCGCCTGGGGCAACAAGCGCTGGATCAAGGCGCTCAACCTGGCCATCGAGCTGCCCTATGCGCTGCCGGGCGTGGTGCTGGCGATTGCCTCGCTGCTCCTGTTCCTCAAGCCCATGCCGATCACCGGCATCCAGATCTACAACACGGTCTGGATCATCCTCTACGCCTATCTCGCGCGCTTCCTGATCCTGGCCGTGCGGCCGACGATCACGGGCTATTTCCAGCTCGACCGGGCGCTTGAGGAGGCTGCGCAGGTAGCCGGCGCAGGACTGTTCACGCGTCTGCGCACCATCATCTTCCCGCTCATCGCTCCGGCGGCCATTGCCGGCGGCCTGCTGATCTTCATGACGGCGCTGTGCGAGCTGACGGTTTCTGCGCTCCTGTGGTCCTCCGGTTCGGAGACCATCGGCGTTGTCATCTTCTCCTTCGAACAGGGCGGAGATTCCAAATATGCGGCGGCGGTTTCCGCCATCATGGTCGCAACCACCTTCCTTCTGATGCTGCTCGCCAGCCTCTTTGCAAACAAACTACCGGACGGAGTTCTTCCATGGCGGGACTGAGCATTAACAACGTCACCAAGGCCTTCGGCGACACCAAGGCGCTGGACAATGTGTCCATCGATGTCGCGGATGGCGAGTTCCTCGCCGTGCTTGGCCCTTCCGGCTGCGGCAAGACCACGCTTCTGCGCATGATCGCCGGTTTCGAGACCGTCACCGGCGGCAACATTCGCATCGGCGACCGCGAGGTCTCCACTGCCGAGGCCAACACGCCGCCGGAAAAGCGCCGCGTGGGCATTGTCTTCCAGAACTACGCGCTCTGGCCGCATATGAGCGTGTCCGAGAACATCGGTTACGCGCTCAAAGTGGCGCGCGTGCCCAAAGCGGAGCGTGAGGAGCGCGTGAAAAACGCGCTGGCGCTCGTCAATATGGAGCAGTATGGCGACCGCCGTCCGGCCAATCTGTCCGGCGGTCAGCGGCAGCGCGTGGCGCTGGCGCGCTGTCTCGTCGCCGAGCCGCGGCTGGTGCTGTTCGACGAGCCGCTGGCCAATCTCGATGTGCATCTGCGCGCCTCAATGGAAGACGAGTTCGCCGACTTCCACAAGCGCACCGGCACGACCATTCTCTACATCACCCACGACCAGGCCGAGGCCATGGCGCTGGCAGACCGTATTGCGGTCATGGATCACGGTCGCCTGATGCAGCTTGCCACCCCGCGCGAGCTCTATCATGAGCCGGCCAACGAGATGGTCGCTTCCTTCATCTCGCAGGGCATGGTTCTGCCTGCCGATGTCGAGACCGAAGAGGCGGACGGCCAGTGCCGCGTGCGCGTGCTTGGCCAGGAACTGGTCGTGCGCTGCCGCAAGGGCGAGAAGCCGCGCAAGGACGCGCGCATTTGCTGCCGCGCATCGCAGATCACATCCGTAGGGGCGAGCCAGCCGGGCTTCGAGGGCACGATCACACGCGCCGTTTATCGCGGCGGGTCTGCACGCATCGAGTTCGAGCCTGCTTCCGCGCCACAGCTCGGCCTGCATTTCGACCAGCCCGATCCGGTGTCCTTCGAGGCCGGTCAGCGGGCAAGGCTTGCCATTACATCGGGCTGGCTCATCCCGGCTGATGGTGCAGCCTGATGTTAACGGTCGATCTTCAGGGCGGGTTCGGCGAAAAGGGACGAACCAGTGTTGCGGTCAGCGATGGCAACACCCGGATCATGCTCGATGCCGGCATCAAGGTGGGTGCGACAGGGGATGAATATTACCCTGTGCTCGCCCGCCCGGTCGGTGACATCGACGCCCTGTTCATCTCGCATGCCCATGAGGATCATATCGGCGCGCTGTGCCGCCTGATCCGCGAGGGCTATACCGGCCCGATCTACATGACTGCGGAGACCCGCACCGAGATGCCGGCAACGCTCGCCCAGTATGCGGACGCGGCAGAGCTGTGGGAGTTCATGCCGAAGGACGCGCAGATCCGGCTTTTCGAGCCGGGCGAGCGGCTTTCTGCCGGCGCGCTCGCGATTGAAACCGGCGCATCCGGCCATGTGGTCGGCGGGGTCTGGTTCTCGGTCGAAGGGCAGGGGCGGCGCGTGGTCTACTCAGCCGACATCGTGCCCGAAAGCGCTGTTTTCCCGATGCAGCCGCTTCCCTCCTGCGACCTTCTCATCCTCGACGCCTCCTATGGCGCAGATCCCATTCCCGGCACGGAACGCGCCCAGCGTATTGCCAAGTGGGTTGCAGACTATGCCGATGGCTGCCTTCTGCCGACACCGCTCTCCGGTCGTTCGCTGGAGCTGATCGCCGCCATCGATGTGCCATTCGCCATCGAGGCCGGCATGCGCGAGGCGTTGTCTGCGCAGATCCATGCGCCCGGCGCCGTGCATGAAGACCGTGTTGACGTTCTTGCCGGACGGCTTGCCGCCGCACGCGACTGGAATGTGGGAGAGGCGCTGCCTGCATGCCCTCTGCTGGTCCATGACGGTATGGGTGTCGCCGGGCCTTCCCGTCCGGCGCTCGCCGCAGCAGAGCTTGCCGGCTATCCGATCCTGTTGAGCGGGCACCTGCCGAAAGGCTCGCCCGGCGCACGGCTCGTAGACCAGGGCGCAGCGGCCTGGATCCGCATGCCGACGCACCCCACGCTGCCCGAGAATGTTGCGTTATGGGAAGCCGCCGGACGTCCGGCGCTGATCGGCCATTCCTGTGATGCGGCCGCGCTCGACGCGCTTCATCAGCACATTCCCGCCCTTCTGACCGGCACTCGCACCGGTGACACCTACCAGATCGACAAAGAGACGATATATGCGCATTCTGATTTCCAATGACGACGGCATCGAAGCTCCCGGCATTGCGCTGGCGGCCAAAGCGGCATCCCTCCTGACGGACGATGTCTGGGTGGTCGCGCCGGACGGCAAGCGCACGGCCGCCGGCCCGTCGCTCACGGTCGCGCGCCCGATCACCATGCGCCGCCTCGGCGAGCGCCGTTTCTCCTGCTCGGGCACGCCAGCCGATTGCATCGTGACCTCCATGGGCTGGCTCTTCAACGATGGCAAGAAGCCCGATCTCGTTGTTGGCGGCGTCAATGACGGGCGCAATGTCGGTGAGGATCTCGCCTATTCCGGCACGCTTGGCATCGCCCGCGAGGCGACCTTCTGGGGCATTCCCGCCATCGGTTTCTCCCGCGTGAAGGAGGCCAATGTGCGCGAAGGGGACGCCGCATGGCTGGCCCGCTTCATCGAACGTCTCTGGCAGACGCGCAGCGAGTGGGCCATGGAAGGCCATTGGCTCAGCGTCAATCTTCCGGCCGATCTGCCAGCCCCCATCGCCCAGCCGACCATCGGTCGCGACAAGATTGCGCGCAAGACCGAGATCGTTCGGGAAAATGGCGACGAGATCGAGCTGATCGTGCCACGCGGCCGCGCGCATTCAAGCCGCAAGGGCGATGAGAACAGCCTCATTGCCGAAGGCTTCGCCACCATGAACCGGCTGAACTGGTTCGGCGAAACCCAGCTTGGCGGCGCGTTCATGGAAGGCCTGCGGGCCGCTACGAAGTAGAGCCCGTCGCGACGGCTGCTGTTTCACCCCCTTCCGGATCCGGCAGCGCATCGATCCATTCGCGGATGCGCTGCCAGTTTTGCCGTGACGGGCTGACGGGCTCGATCTCGCCGTCCTTCAGGTCAATCGCTTCGAGCGGATCTATACCGTATGGAATATTCGATGACTGTGCCGGCAACGGCCCGTCATGAAGCCTGAGACGCCCTTTTGAATAATCGGAAAACACCTGCAGCGGCACGCCATAACTGGTGTTTATGTTCGGCGAAGCGACGATGTCCGCAATCATCTTCCGCACCTTCGGATCGGTCGAGTCGAGCAGGTAGACATTCTTTGCCAGCGGCGGGCGAAAATGCACTTCATCAAAGTGTTCGATGTCTTCACCGCCGCCATCAAGATTGGCCGCGACGCGGCCGTCTTCAGTCACGATTGCGTATTGATAAAGGGGGTTGCGCGACCACCTGTCCCTGCGCCACGCGGCCAGAACATTGTCGCTGCCGATCAGGGAACCGCTGCCGATCGTCGCCGGCTCATTCAGCATGTTGGAAATTGCGTTGAACTCGTATGAAGGGCGAAACACACCGGCGTTCAGCAGCTGTTCCGGGCGGAAATCATCCACCCGATAGACAAGATGGTGATTGCCAAATCGCCCCGTCTCATCCGGCTCACGCCCAAGATCCTCGAATTTGTGACGCAGGGCGTCGACGCGTTCCTTCATTCGCTCAACCACGTCGTTCATTGCATCGTAGGCAATGTCTTCCGGTAGCTCAGACAGGACGTAGCCCATGCTGTTCATCGTCATCTGCGCCCGGCGGCTGAGCGCTCCCCGATAAGGAGGACGATCAACAATGGGTTGCTCTGTACCTGTCGCCAGATGTGGCGGCTCCGCCACTGGAGACAAATCGCCTGTTCGCTCTGCAATCGACCGTGCGCCGGCGCTCAACGCGCCACCAATCAGTATGGCGCTTCCCGTGAGTATGGCAGACTGACTTGCTGCGCTGCGCTCTTCATAGGTGTCGCCGGTCACAGCCCGGTTGGTCTCCAGCGCCAGCTCGCTGCCCAGATTGCCCACCAGAAAAGCGCCCTCCAGGCCCGGCACAAGCATCGTGACGGGCCAGAACACATCGTTGAATGTCTGTATTTGCTCCAGCCATCGGTCGCGCGACACTTCGCTGTCAGACTTGATCAGCGTGTCGGCATCGCTGTTGCTGCGCGCGCGCATATTGTTTGCAAGCACATGGAAGACATCACCGGAGACCCGAAAGTTCCGCGTGTTTATGCCTGACTTCCAGGCGCCCGTTCCCAGCTTCTTGAGAGCGTTTCTGACACCCGTATACCAGACCCCGTCCTGGCGACAGTAGAGCGAGAAATGCCGTTCCAGCATTTTCCGGCCCTTCCTTGAGGAGGCCTGCAGCCTGATCCATTCTTTCAGCGCATCCTCGCTCTGGAATTCATGCAGGGCTTTCTTTTCACCCGGCAAATAGAGAATGGTGCGCCCACTCTTGTCGCTGAGCAGCAGAATATCGCTTGAGGCGTAGCCGTTTATGTCAAGACGGCGAACAATCGTGTCTTCGACGGGAACGGCGCTCTTGCCGAGGCCAGAGAGAGAAATCCCGCTTTGTGGGTCGGCGAGGTCGACCGAGACACTTCGGGCGAGAGCGTGCCCTTCGGGCGAGAGAAACATCTCTTCCTTCGCCCTTGCGACTTCTGCCAGAAACTGTGCTTCTACGAGAATGCGCACATCCTGGAAATGGTCCTTCCAGAAGTCGCGGAGCCGATCCTGCACTCTGGTCTGAAAATCTTCCGCCCATATCGCGTCCCGAAGTGCAGCGACCGAGAGTGGAAACTCGTTTGGTGCTCCGTAGAATGCCTCGCCTTTGCCCGCTCTGTAGACGCCGGCATTGAGCTGGAGATCGGATGGCAGCATCTCCTGCATCGTCGCGCCAAAGTTTCTCAGAAGAAGCTGGGTGAGCGATATCGAGGTCTTCGGACTGTCTGCATGTTCCCAGCCCGTGAAGCTCGTTCGCGAGGATTGCGCCGCAGAGAATGTGTTCAGGTAGAGGTGATCCGGGTCGACCGTCTTGCCCGTGAGGCGCTTGACGATTGCGCTCATTGCCTCGCGCGCCATCGCCTTGATGTCCGGCATGTCTTTCCGGGTGCGCGCGGCAGTCTTGTTGATTGCCCTGTAGGTTTGGTCCGTGACCAGCGTCGACAGTGAGGTCGACAGGCCAGTTCCACGAATTGTCGACACGGTCGGAGTTTCGATGCGCCGTTTGGGTTGAGAATGGGACGGGCGCGTGGGGGGCGGCGCTTTTTTGGGAGGAATGTCAGCGTTGATGATGACGGGAGCACGAGCTCCGGAAACACGGTAGGTCGTCATTGTCACTCTTGTCTTGGGTGCAAACACAGAAGACAAAATGACCTGTTTATCAAATCACACTATTGCCTTCATCTTATATGCTCCAATACTATTCTGCATAATATCATTTTATCATCTCTCCGTTTTCAAGATCTATATTCATTTATATTCGACTGATCAACGGGTGAACCCCAATCAAGTGGAGTAAAGATTCAGTCCGGCTTCAGCCGCGAACCGCTCAGAAGACCGCGCTCTTCGAGCACGGGATAGGCAAATGTCGCGAGAAGCGAGTTGATCTGCTTGAGATCGCGGATCGTGTCGAGGTGGATCGAACTGGTCTCCACACTCTGCTCCGTTCCCTGGCGCAGACGCTCGAAATGGCGCTGGCTCGTTTCCTTTTCCACGTCGCGAAGCCGGTCCTTTTCCATGACCAGTTCGCGCGCGGTCTCCGTGTCCTGTGTCACGAGCAGATTGAACGCAAGCCGCGCATTGGCCAGAACCGAAGCATGGAAACTGGCAAGCTCGCGCCAGCCTTCCTCGGTGAATTCCACACCACGCTCCATCTTCTTCTCGACATGCGCAAGCATGTTGCGAACGATGATGTCGCCGACCTGCTCCAGCTTCACGCAGACACCGAGCAGTTCCTGACAACGGCGGGAATCCTCCTCCGTCATGTCCTGTCGTGTGATGCGCGCCAGATACAGTTTGATGGCGGCATGACGCCGGTCAACCGTGTCGTCAACGGCGGCAAGCGCATCGATGGATTTGCGGTCGGCCTTTTCATAAAGCTCCAGAATGCGGCACAGCATGAACTCGACGGTCTCGCACATGCGCACCGTTTCGCGTGTCACATTGGCGAGCGCCTGATGCGGGTTGTCGAGCGCGGAGGCGTCCAGCGCGCTGGCTTCCGCCAGAAGAGGTTCCTCTTCCTTGTCCTTCTCCGGTGGAGACTGCAGCGCGACGATCGCCTCGGTCGCCTTTAGGATCAGCCGCGAGAGCGGAATGCCGGCAATCAGGATCAGAACGTTGAAGGCGATATGGGCGTGGATGATGCGATCTGCGGGATCGCTCCCCAGTTGCTCCAGCGTGGGCGCGAAGACAATGAAGGCCACCAGCAGAACGACCGAACCCAACCCGCGCATCAGAAGGTTGCCAAGAGGCACCACGCGATAGGCCGGCGGCGAACTGCGGGTGAGCATGGGGGCGATGAACGAGCTGCCCAGATTGACACCCAGAACCATCACGATGCCCAGCTCCGGTGAGACGATGCCACGCGCCGCAAATGTCGTCAGCAGCAGAACAGCCGCGATGCTCGAATGGAAAAGATAGGTCACCACGGCTGCAAGCAGGAAGGCCGTGATCGGATCGCTGGAAAGATAGCCGACAATGATCGGCACGATGGTGCTCTGCCGCAGGGGTTCGGATGCCTCGCCCATCATTTCAAGCGAAAGAATGAGCAGTCCGACACCAACCAGTATGCGCCCGAACTGCCGCCACTGCCGGCGCTCTGTCGCGAGAAAAATGCTTGTGCCGAACAGAAGGCACAGCGGCACGAGCAGCGTCAGGTCGAAACTCAGGATCTTGACGACAAGTGCAGACCCCACTTCCGCACCGCGCACGGCAAGAATGCCGGAAAGGCCGGTAACAATGCCGAGCCCGGCAAAGGAGCCGACAAGCAGCGTTACGGCGGTCGAGCTCTGCAGGGCGATGGAAAGCAGAAGGCCGGTCAGCGCCGCCAGAACCGGGTTTCCCAGCGTCTGTCGCAGACGCTGGCGCAACACATTGCCATAGGCGCGCTCGACGCCCGTGCGCACCATGCGTGTTGCCCACAGGAGCAGGGCCACTGCGCCAGCCATGTGCAGAAAGAAGACGGAACCGCTCATATCACCTCAATTAAGCCCTGCAGAAAGCGGACCTGATCATATTTAAAGCCTGTCTTTGATGCCATCGATGAGGCCATTCCGAGGCGCGTGTTCGATGGATGCGGAGCAGCTTTGATACCCATATGTTACATTTGATATTTTTAAATAGCAAATGTTCAAAATCGCGCCAATATGCAAGCCGCAGGTTCGGGCTTCTGAAGTCGTCCAGAAACCCTGGTTGACGAAGCGCTCATTTAAAAGAAAATAAAAAATGCATATTAGTTTCTATATCTTCTATATTATAAATATTTTTAAATAAAAGTCCTTTTATGAATACTCATAAATTATTCTCTACAGCGTTAGACTCACCTTTAAGCTTTGGCGGCGGCGGAACGCCGGCAGGTGACGTCGCCACGAGCGCCATTGCGGCCGGTGGTCTTGGCCTGGCCGTTGGAAGCCCCATCGGAGCTGCGGTCGGCGCCGCCAATGGCACGGCCGCTGGCGCTGCTCTCGGCGCCGTGGCCGGCGGTGCGAGCGGGGCCCTTATCGCTCAGGTGTAAGCCGACAACATTGTCGCATTGTTTCCGGGTGCCGGCCGTTGGGCCGGCATCTCCCCGTCTACATGATCCGCTTGCGCAGCCAGGCTGAAACAACCTCACCCAGAACCACCAGCGCCAGAATGGCGAGGAGAACGGTGGCCGCTTCCTGCCAGTTGAACGTGTCAATGGCGCTTTGCAGGATGAGACCGATACCGCCCGCGCCGACAAGGCCGAGCACCGTCGATTCCCGCAGATTGATGTCCCAGCGCAGGATCGCCACGGCCCAGAAGGTGGGCATGACCTGCGGCACGATTGCGTAGAGAATGACCTTGAGGCGCGATGCGCCGGTCGCTTCCAGCGCTTCCACCGGCCGCCGGTCGATCTCCTCGATGGCTTCGCCGAGAAGTTTGCCGATGAAGCCGATGGAGCGGAACATGATGGCGATGATGCCCGCCACGATGCCGGGACCGAAAATCGCCACGAACAGCAGCGCCCAGATGATCGTGTTCACCGAACGACTGGAGACCAGAATGAGACGGCCAAGCCAGAGCGTCGCCGCATTGGGCGTTGTGTTCTGCGCCGAGATGTAGGCGACGGGCAGGGAGACGAACACGGCGATTGCCGTGGCGATGGTGGCGATATTCACCGTCTCCAGAAGCACCCACAATATGTTCGGCAGGTTCGTCACATCCGGCGGCACCATGCGGCTGAACAGATCGCCCATCTGCTGCGGCGCGTCGAACACCCAGGGCCAGATCACATCAATGCTGGTCAGGGCCCAGATAATGGTGATCACGGCAAGAAGGAAGATTGCGTAGCGCTGCAACCGCTCACGCGGGGTATAGCGCGCCCACTCTTCCGGGGTCGTGTCCATGCTCACCATATCCGTTTCCTGATCTGGCCGCTGATCGCCTCGCTCACCAGAATAACGGCGACGATGACGATGGTGATGGCCAATGCGAAGTCATAATCATAGCGCCCGAAGGCGTTTGCGAGCGTCGAGCCGATGCCACCGGCGCCCACAATGCCAACCACTGCCGAAGCGCGCAGATTGCTGTCGAGCTGATAGATGCTGAGGCCGATCTGACGCGGCATGATCTGCGGAAAAACCGCGTAGATCAGTGTCGGAAAATAGCCCGCACCCACGGCGCGCATGGCTTCCACCTGACCCCAGTCGATCTCCTCGATGCGCTCGGCCAGCATCTTGGCGACAAAGCCAATCGAATAGACGATCAGCGTCAAAACGCCCGCGAACGGACCAAAGCCGACTGCCTTCACGAAGATGATTGCCACGATGACCGGATGGAAGCTGCGCGCCACGATGATGAGGCCGCGTCCAAGAAGAAAGATCGGGCGCGGCGCGAGGTTCCTGGCGGCCATGAAGGCGATGGGGATGGAGAGCAGAACACCACCCACCGTTGCCAGAATGGCAATCTTCAGGCTTTCAAGAAAACCGTCGATGAGAAGCCCGCTGCGCTCGAAGCTTGGCGGAAACGCGCCATTGAAGATGCGCGCGGCGCGCGTCATGCCCTGTGCTACGCGGTTCCAGTCTATCGGCAGCATGAACACTGCCCAGCCGATATAGAGCGCCACCGCGATGAGCAGCCCATAACGCAGCACGGGATTGGCGATCATCGGCGGTTTGCGCCAGGTGTCCGGCACGGAAGAGGTTGTGGTGCTCATGCCTTCTGAGCCCTCAGCGGCGTGACATTGTCCATCTCGCCGCGCTCTTCAGCCGGCACACCGGCATAAATTTCGTCCATGGCCGCCTTGTCGAGCGCGTCGGGCTCGGCATCGAAAATGATGCGGCCATAACGCATGCCGACGATGCGGTCGGTGTATTGCTTGGCTTCCGCCACATTGTGAATGTTGATCAGAACCGGCAGCGAGAATTCGCGCGAGAGCGCCCGCAGCAATTCCATGATCTGCTCGGACGTCTTCGGATCGAGCGAAGCCGTCGGCTCGTCGGCAAGCAGGATTTCCGGTTCCTGCATCAGCGCCCGCACAACGCCGACGCGCTGGCGTTCACCGCCGGAGAGTTCGTCCGCCCGCTTGTTGGCGTAATGGGCGATGCCCACGCGCTCCATCAGTTCGTAGGCGCGGCGGATATCTTCTTTTGGATACCGCCGGAAGGCTGCACGCCACAGCGGCAGATAACCGAGCCGGCCCGACTGCACATTCTCCATCACGGTCAGCCGGTCCACCAGATTGAAACCCTGGAAGATCATGCCGATGCGCCGGCGTGCCGCGCGCAGCTTCGCGCCCTTGAGGTCGGTCAGCATCAGGCCATTGAGCTCGATCGTGCCGGAGCTCGGCTCCACAAGCCGGTTGATGCAGCGCAGCAGCGTGCTCTTGCCCGCGCCGGAAGCGCCGATGATGGAGACGACGCTTTCGCCCGGCACCTCCAGGTCCAGCCCTTTGAGAACCGGCGCGCCATTGCCATAGCGCTTCACCAGCTGCGAAATTTTCAGCATGCATCAACTCCGAAAACAGATGAGTGAAAAAAGCGGGCGGAGACCGAGCCCCGGGGTCTCACGCCCGCAGTAACGTCACTCTTTTGCGAGGCCCTGCGGCGTATATTCCACGCCATTCGCCTTCTGGATCTCGCGGATCACGGCCCAGTCCTTCTGATAGGTCACGGGCACGAACTTGCTCACGCCCGAGAACTCCTCGCCAAGCGCGGTGCCTGCGAAATCAAAGGAGAAGAAGGCCTCCTTGATCTTTTCCACCAGCGCCGGATCGAGGTCGTGCGCATAGGTGTAGGAAGTGGTCGGGAACGGATCGGACTCCCAGACAATCTTCACCTCTTCCGGATCGTAGAGATCGCGCTCGGCCATGCGGTCCACGACTTCAGAAGCCACCGGTGCGGCGTCATAGTCGCCAGCCACCACGCCCAGCATGGACTGGTCGTGCGAGCCGGAATAGACAACCTCGTAATCCTGCTCCGGCACAACGCCGAGCCCAGGGAACAGCGCGCGCGGTGCGAGATTGCCCGAGTTGGAAGTGGGCGAGGTGTGGGCAATGCGCTTGCCCTTCAGGTCGCCCATCTCGTTGATGCCGGAATCCTTGCGGGTGTAGACCTGCAGCTTGTAGCCGAAGCGGCCGTCTTCCGATCCCATGATGGCGAATGGCACAGCGCCGGCGAGATTGACGGCAAACGGCGTCGGACCGGTCGAGAAGCCGGCAATGTGCAGGCGGCCGCTGCGCATCGCTTCCACCTCGGCAGAGTTCGACTGCACGGCGAAGAACTGCACGTCCTTGCCGGTCACGTCCTCCAGATGCGCGATGAAGGGCTCCCAGATGTCCTCATAGATCGCGGGGTCTTCCACCGGCGTGTAGGCGAAAACCAGCGTGTCAGGGTTGGAAAGCTTTGACGGGTCGCTCGGCGTGTCCGCCACCAGATCTTCATTGGCGTCGCAATACATCGCGTCCAGCTGGCCGCGATTGGCGCAATCCTGCGCCTGCGCGGCGGTGCCGGCCAGCAGTGCGGACAGGCCAAACAGCGCCGCTGCGGCGCCCCCGGCAAAACGGGTGTCGGTCGTCATGGGCATGTTCGTTTCTCCTCCAATGTGGGCTTTTCGGCCCACCTCTCCCTTTCAGACGCGATGGAGTGCATCCGATTGCAAAAATCGTATCGAATTTTTGTGGTAATTTGCAACATTCAAATATTCAGAATTTGGAAAACCCTCGAAAACGCAGAAAAATACAGCTACAAGCTTGGCAAAACGCTCAGTTTTGGAGAAGCATGCGGTGGCGGCAGTGACGGCGGAAAACGTGATGACCGGGGTTCCGGCTCCGAAACCCTTTGGTGAAATGTCCGCCGAGCGGCTGGCCGGCATTGAATTCGTTCTCACCGATATCGACGACACGCTGACCACCGAAGGCCGTCTTCCGGCCCAAGCCTATCACGCGCTGGAACAGCTCCATGAGGCGGGCATCACGGTTGTGCCGGTCACCGGTCGCCCGGCCGGCTGGTGTGATCTCATTGCCCGGCTCTGGCCTGTCGATGCGGTTGTCGGCGAGAACGGCGCGTTTTATTTCGCCTGCTCGCCACAGGGCGGCATGACCCGCGAATTCGCACAGTCTGCCGAGGAGCGGAGCGAGGGCCGTCGCCGGCTGAATGTGCTCGCCGATGTCATCTTCAGGGCAGTTCCGCGCGCGCGTCTTTCTGCGGACCAGACATTCCGCGAGGCGGATCTCGCCATCGATTTCGCCGAAGACGGCCCGCGCCTCGACGACGCCGAGATCGCCCAGATCGTGACCTCTTTCGAAGAGGCCGGCGCTGTTGCGAAAGTGTCATCCATTCATGTCAATGGATGGTTTGGCCAGTACGACAAACTGGCGATGACCCGTAGCCTGTTTACCCGGCGTTATGGCCTCGACCTCGAAAAAGCGGGTGACAAAGTGATTTTCGTAGGCGATTCCCCGAACGACGCACCCATGTTCGGCTTCTTCGAAAACAGCATTGGCGTGGCCAATTTTGCCGACTTTCAGGACGGCACGGTCCCGCCGCCCAAATGGATCACGCAGAAAGCCGGCGGCGCAGGGTTTGCCGAAGTGGCCGACGCGATCCTTCAAGCCAGGGAGAGCTGATGGCGCGTCTCAGGAAAACCGCCCGCCGCGAACAGATCCTTCTGGAGTTGCAGCACCATCCACATGTGCGCACTTCAGAGCTTGCCACGCGGTTTGGCGTGTCGACCGAAACAGTACGCCGCGATGTCGAGGCGCTCAGCCAGGAAGGGCTGATCCGCCGGGCCTATGGCGGCGCTTCCATCGCGCCGATGGGCGCACAGCCGCCATTTGGAGAGCGCGACCGGGCGCGTATCGAGGAGCGGGCCATGATCGCGGCCCGCGCCGCCGAACTGGTTCGCCCCGGCGAAGTGCTGATGATCGACGCCGGCTCCACCACGCATCAGTTTGCGCTCAGTCTTGCCTCAGTCGCACGCAACCTCACCGTACTTACCAACAGCGTCGCCGTCGCTTCCGCCCTGGCGCAGAACGAAACCATTCAGGTGGTCATCTGTCCGGGCGATTTCATGGCCCGCGAGGTGGGCATCTACGGCGCTGAAACCATCGATTTCATCGCCCGCTACAATGCCAACCGCGCCTTCATCGGCGCGAGCGGGCTGACAGCCGGGGGCATCACCGAGGTCAACCGGCTTGCCGTTGGCGTCAAGCGCGCCATGCTGCGCCAGTCTCTGGAAAGCTATCTTCTCGTCGATCACTCCAAGTTCGACGTCAATCTGCTCGCCACGGTCGAGCCGCTTTCCGCGCTCACCGGCCTTGTCACCAACGAGCAGCCAACCGGCCCCCTGGCGAAGGCGCTTTCCGATGCCCGCGTCGAGGTGCATGTCGCCGGTTGATTCACAACACTTTCCACACTGGCGCGGATGCATCGAAACATCGCCTGGTGCATAGTGCCGCCCCAAGGTCAGAACCTACTTCTGACGAACCGGAGAATTGAAGAATGTCGAAAGCGGATATCGGCCTGATCGGCCTCGGAGTCATGGGTGCGAACCTCGCCCTCAACATCGCCGAGAAGGGGCACACGATCGCCGTCAACAACCGCTCCACGCCCAAGATCGACGCCTTTGTCGAGCAGGCCCGCACCGAAGGCCTGGCCGAGCGCGTCCTGCCAGAGGCAGACCTCGCTGCCTTCGTGCAGTCGGTAAAGAAACCGCGTTCCATCATCATCATGGTCAAGGCCGGCAAACCGGTCGACGACATGATCGAACAGCTTCTGCCATTGCTTGATGAGGGCGACGCCATTCTGGAATGCGGCAACTCGCTCTTCAGCGACACGCAGCGCCGTTTCGACTATCTGAAGCCCAAAGGCATCGGATATCTTGGCGTCGGCGTTTCCGGTGGCGCCGAAGGCGCGCGCCATGGCCCCTCCATCATGGTCGGCGGTTCCAAGGCGCAATGGCATGACGCGGAGGCCGTGCTCACCTCCATTGCCGCAAAATTCAAGGGCGAGCCCTGCGTTGCCTGGCTTGGAGAGGGCGGGGCCGGCCATTTCGTCAAGACGATCCACAACGGTATCGAATATGGCGACATGCAGATGATCGCCGAGGTCTATGGCGTGATGCGCGACGGGCTCGGCATGGACGCCGCAGCCTGCGCGGAAGTTTTCAAGCGCTGGAATGAAGGCCCGCTCAACTCCTATTTGATCGAGATCACGGGGCATGTGCTCGAAGCCATTGATGGCGAGAGCGACAGGCCGCTCGTGGACATCATTCTCGACAGGGCAGGGCAGAAGGGCACCGGCGTCTGGTCGGCAATCGCCGCGCAGGAACTCGGCGTGCCGGCAACGGCCATCGAGGGTGCAGTCGCAGCCCGTTCCATCTCGTCGCGCAAGCAGGAGCGCATCGCGGCGGAAGCGCTTTACGGCAAGCGCGAAGGCAAGGTCGACATCTCCATCGACGATCTGGAAAAGGCGCTGCTTGCCGGCAAGATCGTTTCTTACACGCAGGGCTTCTCCGTCATCGCCCGCGCTTCCGAAGAACAGGGCTGGGGGCTCGAACTCGCCACCATCGCCAGGATCTGGCGTGCCGGCTGCATCATCCGCTCCCGCTTCCTCGACCAGATGGCGAGCGCCTTTGCCGGCGATGCGGCCACCAATCTCCTGATGGTCCCGGATTTCGCGGAACTGATGAAAGAGGCAAGCCCCGCGCTTCGCCGCGTGGTCGCCACCGGCGCGCTGGGCGAGCTGCCGCTGATCTGCCTTTCTTCGGCGCTTTCCTATTTCGACAGCTACCGGCAGGCGCGCGGCACGGCCAATCTCATTCAGGGCCAGCGCGACTTCTTCGGCTCCCACGGCTTCGAGATCGAAGGGCGCGGAGCGGATCTGCACGGCGACTGGCCGTCTCTGGTCGAATAGGCCGCCATAAAGAAAAAGGCCCGGATGGCGATGCCATCCGGGCCTTTCAATTCGATGCTTCAAAAAGCTTAGGCAGCCTGCGCTTCGCCGGCCTTCAGAGCTTCCAGAACGGTCTGCGGCGAGGAAACGCCATACGGATCGCTCTCGCAGTTGTCGGAGAAGCCTTCTTCCTCGAACCACTTCTCGATCACGCCGTTGTTGACCACGGCGGCGTAACGCCAGGAGCGCATGCCAAAGCCGAGATTGTCCTTGGCAACGAGCATGCCCATCTTGCGGGTGAACTCACCCGAGCCATCCGGAATGAGCTTGACGTTGTTGAGGCCCTGAGCCTTGCCCCAGGCGTTCATCACGAAAGCGTCGTTGACGGAGATGCAGTAGATCTCGTCGATGCCCTCGGCCTGGAATTCCGGGTAGAGCTTCTCGAAATCGGGAAGCTGGTAGGTCGAGCAGGTGGGGGTGAAGGCGCCCGGCAGGGAGAACAGGACAACGCGCTTGCCGCCAAAGAAGTCGGCAGTCGTCTTGTCTTCCCAGCGGAACGGGTTCGGGCCTTCGATCGACTCGTCGCGAACGCGCGTGCGGAACGTGACGTCGGGAACTTTTCTCACGGTCATTGCTAATCCTCTGGCACAAACAAAGCTGATCCCGACCTGAGCCGGGCAGCCTGGATATGGAAATCTTGAACTCCGGCTGCCGGGAGGGTGCGCCGGATGAGACGGCCGGAATAGAGCATTTTGTCGCGGCGAAGTGAAGGCCCGACACTGCGGCAATCCGCAGCATTTTTCCCTTGATTCCGTGCTAATTCCGCGAAACTGCCATGGTTCCGCCAGAAACGATCAGAACCGCCCCCACCAACCGGTTCAGATGGACGAAAACGCGCTCGGATTTCAGCAGTTTGCCAAGCACGACGCCGCTGACCACGTAAAGCGCGACAGCAACCACTTCGAGCGCGAGGAACACCCCGCCCATGGCGGCAAGCTGGCTCCAGGCCGGCTGCGTCGCGTCGATGAACTGCGGGAAGAAAGCGGTGAAGACGGCAATCGCCTTCGGGTTGCTGATGGCAATCACGAAATCGCGGCGCATCAGTTTGCCGATGGCTGAATCCAGCGAAGTAGCGCTCGCCAGCGCGCGCGCCTTGCGCCAGAACTGGATGCCCACATAAATGAGATAGGCCGCACCCACCAGTTTGATGATGGTGAAGGCCGTGGCAGACGCCGCCAGCACCGCGCCGAGCCCGACAATGGTGACCGCGATCAGGAAAACGAAAGCCGGCATGCGGCCAAGTCCACCCAGAAGCGCCGGCACAAAGCCAAGCCGCGCCGCGTTGGAAAAGGTCAGCATGTTGTTCGGGCCGGGGGCGCAGTTCAACGCGAAACAGGCCGGAATGAAGATCGACCAGGCAATCATCTGGGGTATCCTTGGCGAGAAAGCTGCGGCGATCCTTAAACAGATCGCTGCATTGGGCCAAGAATTCAGATCGGGAAAAGCGTTACGCCATCTGCTTTGAGCGCACACCGTCCGCAAGCCCTTTGACGAGGGTCGCAACGGCCTCGGCGGGGTCTTCGACCCTGTTGCCATCGGCGTCGTAACACTGCGCGATGGTCGCCACGATGGCGCTGCCAACGACAACGCCGTCTGCCGCCTCGCCAATCGCCCGCGCCTGGCGCGCCGTCTTCACCCCGAACC
>NZ_JAMQML010000026.1:0-25395 GCF_030068685.1 Nitratireductor sp. GZWM139
TCCGCGAATTAGCGTAATCGCTGTCCGGTAATTCTGAAATCCGCAAATGGTGTGTCCTGCAGCCTGGAGTGCCGAGCGCGCAGTCGCAGAAATTGCGTGACAGAAGCTGTTCGATCGAGGATGCGCCAGGAGCGAGAAGATGTGCATTTGGAATTTTCCTTTGCAAGGGATCCGCGGCGGACACGCAAGAAGCGCCCTCGGATGCACGTCAATATTGTCGCAGTCAGGTGGCGATATGTACAAGGCGAGGGCGCATATCAGGCGGATTAAGACTATGAGGTGCTCTTGGCCTACGGAACGCCGACGACTGTTCCTTCCAGAAACAGGTTCAGCATGGTCTCGAACTCGGCGTTCAGGTCAGGCGTCTTGCCGGACAGCCATCGCAGCAGAACGCCGAGATACATATGTGCCAGAAACTCAGCCAGTTGTTCCGCAGGGAGATCATCGCGGAGTTCGCCATCGTTTTGAGCTTCATCTATGAGCTCTGCAAAAGTCCAACCCACTCCATCCAGCGTGTGCATCCCACCGCTCGGCATAGTGGCTCCCAGATCCAGAAGTCGGTATCGAAGATAGGCTGGCAGATAGGCTTTGTTTGCCTCGCACCACCCCCGTGAGGCCGCCAGAAACACCAGAATTCGACTTCTGAACGGCCGATGCGTTCTGACCTCAGTGAGCAGTTTCTCGCGACTCTGCTCGATCTCCTCATGCACCCATGCCGCAATCAAGGCTTCCTTGATCGGGAAATGGTTGTAGAGCGTGCCCTTCGCGACATCTGCTCTGTTTGCGATCTGTTCCATTGTTACGCTGTCGTAGCCGTGGGCTGCGAACAACTCCATCGCCACGGCAGTCAGCTTTTGCCGCATTTGTTTTTGCTTGCGGATTCGACGGCTTGGTGCGCTGTCGGCTTCGTTGTGTCTTTTCATTGAACGGCGTACATTTTTGTGCATAGTTTATTTCGAGTCGCCGTTCAGTATGTGCGTGCCTGCAAGGACATGCAAGTGAGTATGTGAGCGTGCCAAGCCGTGAGATGGAGAGCGTTAAGGGAGAAGGCTGTGCCCGCGCCGTCGACAGAAAGCTTCCTCAGTGAACTCAGTGATCGAAGATGGCTGATTACCAAGTTAGACACTCTTGTTCAGTGGACAAGGACTGGCTCGCTGATGTGGAACCAGTTCGGACTGGCCTGCTGCGGCATCGAAATGATGCATTTTGCCATGCCTCGCTACGACGCGGAGCGTTTTGGGTTTGCTCCGCGAGCATCGCCGCGGCAGGCTGATGTCATGATCGTTGCCGGTACGGTAACCAACAAGATGGCGCCAGCGCTGCGCAAGATCTACGATCAGATGCCTGAACCTCGTTATGTGATTTCAATGGGCTCGTGTGCGAATGGGGGCGGGTATTATCACTACAGTTACGCAGTGGTCAGAGGTGCGGATCGGTTGCTTCCGGTTGATGTGTATGTGCCAGGCTGTCCACCAACCGCAGAGGCATTGCTCTATGGTGTTCTCCTGCTCCAGAAAAAGATCCGGAGGACGGGCACGATCGAAAGGTAGCCGCGCGCGGGGCTGCCCGTGCCATATAGTCCGGTACCGCCGTTCCTTAACTCACCGCAAAGATCACCCCGGCGGCATGAATTGCAAATCCTGCCAGGAAGATGATCGTGATGCCTACGGATCGGCGGTCTCGCATGGAGAACAATACGGGTTGCAAGACGGTGCGAAGAAGCCAGAAACCTGCGCCGGAAATCAAGATGAGTGGATGCGGGTCGCTAGATCCCAAGGCGACCCAGGCAAGCGTCCCACCGTATAACAGAAAGCAATATGTCAGAACCACGTTGAGTGTCTGGGTGATGGCGGCGTTGATCGTGCCGGAGGGTCGCAGCCTGGCAGGCCATCCAAACAGGCTCCAAAAAGCCGCATGAAAGGCTGAAAACCCTAGATTGTAGAATCCGCAGATAAGGAGAGTCGCTGTTTCGAGTTTGAGGAGACCGGTCGCCATTTTACAGTGTCCGTTGAATGAATTCTGCAATCATCGGAGGCATACTGTCTCACCAGCTGAGCGTGTATCAGTTCAGGGCTTCCATGTAGAAACTCACCCGGGTTCTACGGTAGCCCCCTCGTTAGACTCGAGATGTTGGGCTTATTGCTTGCCCAATCGCGCTATCAACAAAGACGGACGCGCCACGCTGTTGTGACAACTGCACACAAATATATTCGTTCTTGCTGGAAAAATGGCGGTTGCCTGTCACAGCCTCCCAGCCGGCCCCGTCTATTTTCTGGGCGCGATTTTTAAACGGAAGGCCGACATGCAGGACAACGCGGACATTGAAAGGCTCAGGCCGCGACTGTTTGGCCTCGCTTACCGCATGCTTGGGTCCCGATCGGAGGCCGAGGATGTCGTGCAGGAGGCGTACTTGCGCTGGCATCAAGCTGGGCCAGAAGAAATTCGTTCTGTTGAGGCCTGGCTTGTCACCGTGTTGTCGCGGCTTTGCATTGACCGGCTGCGAGCTATACAAGCGGAGCGTCAGAGATATGTCGGTCCCTGGTTGCCCGAACCCTTGCTCTCCGTCGAGCAATCACCCGCTGACACATCGGAACTCGCCTCTGATCTATCCATGGCTCTTCTGGTCGTCTTGCAAAGATTGTCGGCTGAGGAGCGGGTGGGGTTCTTGATGCACGATGTTTTCGACTGCAGCTATTCAGAAGTCGCAATCGCACTAGGCAAGAGCGAGGTGGCTTGCCGCCAACTCGTACATCGCGCGCGTCAGCGTGTAAGGCAGGACAAGCCGCGGTTCGAGGTTTCGAGCGCCGCACACAGTCAGCTCGTGGCGCGATATGTGCAGGCCGTGCAAGAGCGCGACGCTGACCGCATTGCGGAACTGCTGGCGCGGGATGCGGTCTTTGTCAGCGACGGCGGTGGGAAGACCTGGGCGGCGCTTCGCCCCGTCGTGGGAGCAGACAGGATCGCGCGCATGGAAGTCGGGGTGCTGGCAAAGCTACCGCAGAACTTTGCCTTGGAACTATTGGAGGTCAACGGGCAGGCCGGCATGATCGGCAGAGTAGACGACCGTATTCATGCCGCCACTTCGTTCGCGACAGATGGCCTGCGAATTCTGTCGATCATGCGTGTGCTTAATCCTGACAAGCTGTCTGCCTGTGAGCAGACACGCCAGCTTTCGACCGGTTGAAGAGACGGCAATGCGCTTTTCCATTCATACGCTTGGCACCCGCGGTGATGTTCAGCCCTATCTTGCGTTAGCACGAGGGCTGTTGGCGCGCGCTCACGAGGTCCTTCTCGTGGCGCCGGCCCAGTTCGCCGACGCAATCGAGGCTCAAGGCGTGGGTTTCGCGCCGCTTCCGGGAGAGTTTCTTGCATTGTTGGAGAGTCGCGAAACCAAGAAGGTCATCGGCGGGTCGGGTACCGGCTTTGGAGCGGGCTTTAAGTTGATCAAGCACTACAGGCACCTCATGCGAGGCCTGCTCGATGCCGAGTGGGAGGCGGCGCGCGCCTTTGACCCCGATGCGATATTGCATCATCCCAAAGCCCTTGGTGCTCCCCACATCGCCGCAAAGCTCAACGTGCCGCTGTTTCTTGCATCTCCCTTGCCCGGCTTTACGCCTACCGCTGCATTCCCGACGCCTATTCTGCCCTTCGCGTCGCTCGGCCCGCTGAACCGCCTGAGTCATGGGCTGATGATCCACGGTGGAGGTTTCATTTTCTCGAAGGCCGTACGACAGTGGCGTAGCGAGTCACTCTCGCTCTCTCCGCGAGGTAAAGCTGCGCCGCTTGCCGGAACGCTCTATGGCTATAGTCCGCAAGTGATCCCAAAGCCTTCCGATTGGGGAGGGGATGTTGCGGTGACCGGTTACTGGTTCCTGGATATGCCCGACTGGCGCCCGGACGTCGAGCTTGCGGCGTTTCTCAAGGCCGGCGATGCGCCGGTTTATGTCGGCTTCGGCAGTATGCCGGGGACTGACCCCGAGCGTTTGACCGACATTGTGATCGGCGGTCTGCGACAGGCGGGCAAACGCGGCCTGATCGCAACCGCTGGAGGGGCCCTCGGCAAGGCCGCTAAGTCCGTCGATATCCATGTGATTGCAGGTGCACCGCACGACCAGCTCTTTCCGCTCGTCCACTCGACGCTCCATCATGGCGGAGCTGGCACCACAGGTGCGGCGCTGCGCGCAGGAAAGCCGACGGCTGTCTGCCCGTTTCTCGGCGACCAACCCTTTTGGGCGCGCCGCATTGTCAGGTTGGGTGTCGGGCCAAAACCGATCAATAAAAGAAGCATCACTGCCGATGTTCTCGCCGCCACGTTTCGAGCCATCGACGACGAGAAAATGCGGATGCGGGCGTCAGACATTGGCCACGAAATACAGAAAGAGGATGGTGTCGGAAATGCCATCTCCTTTATCGAAGAGCGTTTGGCCGAAACGCTTTAGGGATGGACAGGCCTTGTTGCGTGCCTGTTCGGCCGTGTGGACGAATTGACTCAGGTATCGGATGGGGATTCCCTCAGCGGATTCAATGTGTTTCATGGATCGCCGACTGATTTGGCGGTTCGGCAATGTCCACGAAGATGACGGATAATGACTGGGCGAACGCGCTGACGGTGTTCAGGGCGGCACTTCCGCGACGAGGCGCCAAGGGGCGCGACGACAGGCTCTTTCTCGAGGCCTTGCACTATTTCTCGGTTCACAATGTCAGTTGGCGCGCCTTGCCCGAACGCTTCGGCAAATGGAACAGCGTGTGGAAACGCTTCGACCGGCTGAGCACGGCTGGTGTGTTCGACGAGTTTTTCGACAGTCTTGCCGGTCTCAGTTCGACTGCGCAGCTGGTGCAGATGTTCGACAGCACCATCGTCCGCGCCCACGTCTCAGCGGCAGGCGCAAATGGGGGCAGCAAAACCAGGCGCTCGGCCGTTCGCGCAGCGGGTTCTCGACGAAAATCCATTTGAAAACAGACTTTGACGGCCAGCCGATCACTTTCGATCTGACCGGTGGCGAGAAGGCCGACGCCCCGCACTTTCCCGTCCTGCTTGCGCTCGGTCCCGATGTCGAGCCACGCGCGGTGGTGGGCGACAAGGGATATGCCAGCAAAGCTAACCGGCAGGCTGCACGTCGACACGGCGCAATTGCCGTGATCCCGCATAAGGCCAATGAAAAGAGAAAGCCGGCGCGCTTCGCAAATGCAATCTACAAGGGTCGTGCCCGCATCGAGCAGGCCGTCGGCAAACTGAAGCGTTTCAAGCGGATCGCCCTACGCTGCGAAATGACCAAACGGAACTTCGCATCTTTCGTCGCTCTCGTTGCCGGGTCCATCTTGGTCAAATCCGTCCACACGGCCTAGGGGCGCAGCTTGTCTTTCACCCCATCGCCGTCGAGCCCTTCACCCTCGTCATGCCTCGCGATTGTCCTTCGGACGACCCGCATGAGATCCTCGGTAGCTACCCGTTTATCCGCATCAGCCGCTCCATGTGGTCGGGCTAGCTCATCGATGACTGGCTGGTCCGGGAGCGCGTGACGGTAGACGAGGTGATGGAGCTCGACGGCATCCAGATGATTTCGTCGATAATTTACCACGGCATCGACGTCTCCATTGTCCCCCCCCGCCGCTGCGTCCCCGCGCCCAACCCCGTGGCCGTCCGCGAAATCGAGCTGCCCGGCCTCGAAGCGCGGCAGGTCGGTCTCCTCGCCCGCCACGACAATCCACGCAGCGACCTCGTCGACGCGCTGCGCATCGAGATGTGCAAAGTCGTAGACACCGAGCAATCAGGCACGTCCGGAAAATAGGATGCACGGGCCTAGACGAAAATCTGGGCCCATGCCTTAGGATAGAACGCTATGCGGGCTTGTCACGTTAACGACGAGGCAGGTGTTTGCGAGATAGGCTGGTGGCTATGAAGACCGCATCTGCAAGTTACAAGCGCCACCGTTTCCCATCTGAGATCATTGCGCACGCTGTCTGGCTGTATTTTCGGTTCCTGCTGAGCCTCCGTATGATCGAGGAAATGCTGCTGGAACGAGGCATTTCGGTTTCCTACGAAACGGTCCGGCGCTGGGGCAGGAAGTTCGGCTCCGCTTATGCGCGTGACCTGCGCCGCAAGCAGCCATCTTTCGAGCACTGGTCGCATAAGGTATTGAACAACCTTGCGGAGAATTCGCACGTGCCGCTTAGAAAACAAGCATGGTCAATGTAGGGCTTTCGGTCACCTGCAAGCCTGCAGCGTTTCATCTCGATCTTCTCCGCTGTCCGCAACCTTTTTGTCCCCAACGCTCCGTTCTCGGCATTCGCAGTCATCGCCTGCGCGCCATGGCCGAATGGAACGCTGTAACCATCGGCCGCTGAAAACAGCGCCACAAATCCAATCGCATCCCGATCTCATTAACGTGACACCGCCCAGCCTAGCATTTGTTGCCGCGCAGCATCCGGAATTGTCTTTCGTCCGCTTGCCGTGCCCATTGAAACGTCGATCTGGCTGATCGCATCGCACGTTCGTGAGCTGCTGCTCGTGGGATGGGATGTGATCAATCGCATATTGGATGCGGTTTCCAGGATCGACATTTCCAAACCAGTCATTCCCGTTTCTCGGAGCTGACCGATGAACGGAGTAGCTTGCAGACACGGCGGCTTTGCGAGATAGAGAGTCTGGGGGTCGCTGTGACGCAAGAAAAAAGCCGCAAAGTTACGATCGCGGAAGTTGCCAGGCTGGCAGGTGTGGGCACTGCCACCGCCGGCAGGGTTCTGGGCGGGTATGGTTATAGCAGTGAGGATGTGCGCAATCGCGTTCATAAAAGCGCGCGCCAGCTCGGTTATAAGCCCAACCGGCGATGTCACATAAACCTGAGCATGGACGCACCGGGCCCTGCGGCGGCTCGATCAGGTGCCGATGGTTACAGCGTTCCATTCCGCCATGGCCTGGAGGCGATGACGGCGGATGCCGAGAGCAGAGCGTTGTGAGCGGGGCGGGACGAAAAGGTTGCGAAAGGCGGAGAAGATCGAGATGAAATGCTGTAGGCTCCCCGGCGATCGGAACCCCTGCATTGAGCGTTCTCGTTTTCGCAGCGGCACGTGCGAATTCTCCGCACGGTTGTTCAAGCCCTTGTGCGAGCGGTGCTCGATCTGCGGCATCACCTGCCGCTTGGCTGCTCCGTAGGAGCGGAGCTTGTCGGTGATCATGCGCTTCGGTGCGAGCCCCTGCTTTTTCAGCAGCCGCGTCAGCAAGCGCTTGGCGGCCTTGGTGTTGCGCCGGGTCTGGACGATCTCATCGAGCACATAGCCATCCTGGTCGACGGCACGCCACAGCCAATGTTTCTTGCCGGCGATCGTGATGGCGACCTCGTCGAGGTACCAGATATCATTGCGATCCGGCTGCTTGCGGCGCAGGCGCCCAGCATAGTCCGGCCCGAACTTCCGGCCCCAGCGGCGGATCGTCTCGTAGGAAACGACGATGCCGCGCTCCAAAAGCATTTCCTCGACATGACGCAGGCTCAGCGGAAACCGATAATACAGCCAAACCGCATGGGCGATGATTTCGGCAGGAAAGCGGTGACGCTTGTAGCTGATGGCGGACGTACTCATGCTCGCGCCTCTAAACCGCAAGGCGCTGACCGGAAGTTAACGTGACATCGCCATGCAGCGCTCTGCCATCATTTCCTTCAAGTCGCGCAGGCTCAGGCCGTAGGCCAGATACCAGCGGACGCAAAGCAGGATCACTGACCGGTCGAAATGGCGACCCTTGAACATGAACAACTCTCCNCAGATACCAGCGGACGCAAAGCAGGATCACTGACCGGTCGAAATGGCGACCCTTGAACATGAACAACGCTCCGGCAAACTGTCGGTCACCTATGCCACGCCGGCTGTAAGCGAAAAGTTTGCAACAGAACCAATGGCAGGAAGGGCGCATCGACGTCCGGCGCTTTTCATTCACTTTAAGCAATCAAACCGCCGCGCCTGTCTTTATCCAGTAACGACCGATAAGATTGCATTATCGGACATCCACGTGCTAGATGGCGAAATGGCCTCTGAGATCGAGCAGAATACCAAAAACCGGCACTTAGCCCCGTCTGCGACGCGAGAGAGCACGTCGCAAAACGACGAATCTCGCACTCAGAATGCCATAACAACGTTAAAATGCGACCAACCGGCGCCAGAAAATCCTGACCTGCCGGACATTGTCGACATCGTGCTGGCCATGGATGAGCCGGAGGCCCCCTCCCCTCTCCTGCCCGCCGAAACGGACCCGCTCGTCGAAACGGCGCGCAGTTACGCGCGCGCGGCCCGCTCGGAAGCCACACAGCGCGCCTACGCTGCCGATTGGCGTCATTTCGCCTCCTGGTGCCGGCGCGCGGGCTTCTCGCCCTTACCGGCCAATCCAGAGACCGTGGGGCTATACCTGTCCGCCTGCGCTTCATCTTCACCGCGGCCAACCGTTTCGACGTTGGAGCGGCGGCTTTCCGGGCTCTCTCAGGCGTTCTCGCAACGTGGGGACCGTCTCGACCGCAAGAATCCGCACATTGCAGAAGTCTTTGCCGGCATTCGCCGCAAACACGGCCGCCCGCCGGTTCAGAAGGAAGCGCTTTTGGCCGACGACATTCTGGCCATGCTCGAAACCCTGCCCCACGATCTGCGAGGACTGCGCGACAGGGCGGTGCTTCTGGTCGGCTTTGCCGGCGGATTGCGCCGCTCCGAGATCGTTGGCCTCGATGCAGGTGTCGACCAGACGCAAGATGGCTGTGGTTGGGTCGAGATGTTCGAAAACGGCGCGCTTCTCACGCTGCGCGGCAAAACCGGATGGCGTGAAGTGGAGATCGGGCGCGGCTCGGCAGACCGTTCCTGCCCCGTTGAAGCGCTGAAAATCTGGATGCGGCTCGGGCGCGTGGCCCATGGCCCGCTGTTTCGCAGAATTCGCGGCGAGAAATCGGTTCAGGAAAGCCGTCTCAGCGACAAACATGTCGCCAGACTGGTCAAAAAGACCGCGCTCGACGCCGGTTTGCGCCCGGAATTGTCTGAAAAGGAGCGTGAAAAGCTGTTTTCCGGCCATTCCCTCCGTGCCGGGCTTGCCTCTTCAGCCGAGGTGGACGAACGCTTCGTTCAAAAGCAGCTGGGCCATGCAAGCGCTGAAATGACCCGTCAATATCAGCGTCGCCGCGATCGTTTCCGGGTCAATCTCACCAAGGCGAGTGGTCTCTAGAGCAGTTCCAGCATCGGTTTTGCGTCCCACACTCCATAGAAACAAGGGGATTGAGCGCTCTCGATACCGCGCATTCGCCCTCGATCTTCAGTCAATGAACGATAAGCGACGTGAATCGGTCACCGCTGATCGATTCAGTAGATGCGTTGGACGCAGCCGGCTTTTCCGGGCCTGCTATAGGCATGGCTACCAACCCACATCTCTGCTGTCTGAAACGCATCGATCCCGCACGCAACATGGCGCGCTATTACACGCTTTCCGTTGAGCCCCCCTGTTTGGCGACGCTGCTCTTGTGCGCCAGTGGGGCCGGATCGGCACGCGCGGGCAGTTCAAGATCAATCTCTTCGACACGACGGGGGCTGCGGAGACAGCCCTCCAGCGCCTGCGCAAAATCAAGGAAAAGCGCGGATATCATCCCGAAATGAGCTGAAACGAGCCATTTTCAGGTGAAAATCCGAGAAAACCGAAAAACGATCTAAAGCCAGGAAGCCGCGTCATTTGGCAGTCTGTGCTCGGGATCCGTCACGGAAAGACCGGGTCCTTTCTCTCCATTCCAGCTCCACAGCGCGACGCAGCTTCCGCCGGGCGACATGAAGGATGGATAGATCACGCCGTGATAGCCTTGCAGAAGCAGTTTTTCGCGCAGGAGATGGGTTTCGGGCAGCTTTCCGGCATCCATATCCGCCCGCCACTCGCACTGATGCAAAGCTGGCGATTGCCCGACTGCCTCAAGCCCCTCTTCGCTCGTCAGATCCGCAAGGCGCGCTTTTGAAAGCGTCAGCTGGGCGATCAGTGCGGGGTGCTGCACAAATCCCTGATTATATTCAGCCCAGGCCGTGGAAAGCTCCCGCGCCGCGTAGATCGTGGCTGCTCCAACCGGGTTCCAGCGACCGCCAAAGCGTGCGGCCCCCTCCCCTGAAAGCGGCGCATGCGCCCAGCGCGGCACATAAGCCCGCCAAAGGGTCTCATTGCGCAATTCTTCAGGCATAGACGCCGGCACGCACCGCTTCGAGATAGGTCAAAACCTTGTCGGCCTTCCCCTCCCCTACCAGATCATAGGCGGTTTTTCCCGCCCAGCCGGGAATGGGCTGATGCTTGAACCAGATCACGGCCCGGTGCTCATCCCCGGCCATTTCCGTCGCCATTGCCAAAATGCGCACAACCGGGCTCAGCGCCTGATCAACCTTTCTCTGGCCGGATTTGGCCGTCAGCGTGTTGCGGGCAACGCCAATCAGCCGTGCGAGCTCCACCATTGTCACGCCCAGAAGTTCAGAAACCCGCCGGGCGGACAGAAACGGTGCGCGCTCGTCAGCGAAATGGGCCGCTGCGAAATCGAGTTCTGCCGCAGTCATGCTCTTTGACCTCCTGAATCAACGCGAAATGAGCACAGATTGACCAATACCCGATTAATCTATGCCCAGAATATGTTCATTTCAAGCTTGCGCTCTCCTTGAGCCTATAAGGGCTCGCTGGCGGGCCGAAACGAGCGCATTGAGCATCGGCTTGACGGAGAACGAGCCGCCATGGGCCCTTTCGGTCAACCGCCGGAGATAGGCGCCGGGCGACCGGATGGCCTCGGCCCGCTCCAGCATGGCTGCAATGGTGATTGCCGCGTTGATTTCTCCCATCTCTGTCCGCGCTTTCGCCCAGGCGTCCGGTGGAATTCCCAGCATGGAACGCACCGTTTCGGCGGCTTTCATGAGATCTCGCCAGTTTGTGAGGCCACCGGGCGCATAATCGCGCATTTGCGGACAGGCTGAGGTCACAATTTCCAGCCGCATCATTGCGGTTCGGCAAGCATTTTCACTTGCAGAAGCCTGTTTTGTCGGTTGTGGGGCTCTTTCCAGCCTTCCGGATGGGTTTTTCCGGTGTGCTTGGGCAAGGGCTACGCTTTCATGAGCCTTTCGCGGCGTTTCCGCTTTGATGTCGTCTACGTCTATTTCAAAATTAGAGTCTGAGTCTGAAATATGAATATGGCGCTCATTTTGGGACTCATTGGCGCTCACTTTTGTGATTTCATTAACCATGCGCTCTGGATTTTGAGCCTCCAGCTCTTCGTCGCGCAGGTTATCCAGATATGCGTTTTCGATTGCGTCGCGCAGTTCCACGAGCGCGTCTCTGCGTGCTTTGAGCGTTTTCCAATCGGTGTTGCGGCCCAATCTTCCAGAAAGCGCCTCGAGACGCTCTGCAAAGGCTGCAAAACGCTCTCCCCTGCCCTCCTGGGCGGTTGCGTGAACAATGGCTGCAATATCCCTCAGATGGATCGTTACTTCGCTCCTGAGGGCTCTCAGGGCCTTTGCAAGCCGCCGTGCTTCTGCTGCGTAAGCCTCGATTTCGCCCGCACGCATGACCAGAGGCGCTAGATCGAAGCCGAAAGCTTCCTCGATCTGGCCTTCTTCACCACGGCGCGCAAAACGTTTTCCATTGGCGCTGTCGCGGCGCAGAATGAGCCCGGCCTTCACCAGCGCGGCCAGATGCCGACGCAGTGTTGCCGGCGCCATGCCACGGGCGCGAATGGAGAGTTCGGCATTGGACGGGAACACGACAAGCTCCCCGCCGGGATCCAGCATGCGTTCACTGTTGAAGCTCACAAGCGCCTCCAGAACCACAATCGTCCTGTCGGAGAGGCCAAGCGCCGGTCGTGCTTCGGTCACGGCCCGCAGCAAATGCCATTTATCCACGGTATTTTCAGAACAGGCACGTGCATCGTCCGAGCGCGTGTTCAGGGCCTTGCGGGCACGCCGAACCTGCTCACTGACTATGATTTGGGCACGCGCCATCCCTTTCCCGCCGAATGGCGAGATTGCAAATCTATCCGTCATTGTCTCACCTTGCATTAGGCAAGAAAAAGACGCTCACCGAGTGACCCGGTGCTTGACTTTGAACGCTGGAAGTGATTCTTTCAGATTGCTACATCGAAAGGGGCTTCCGGAATTTAAACGTTCTGGGGGCCTTTTTCTTGCGCGATTTTCCTCTCGCTCTACCTCTTCACTCTTCGTCTGACCGGCGTTTCCGCCGGATTTGTTTCACCGCATCTGGCGGCTGATGAACCTAGTTGCCGTCCGCCCGCTCTTTTTCGAAACGTTCGGACAATTCGGGCAGAAGCCCGGCCACATAGTCTGCAAAGCCCGGCCGCGTCTTCTCGTCGAAATCGAGCCTGGGTTTGTTTCCCGGCGTCACCTTCGCAAGCAGACGGCCTTTCCTGTCTTCCACAGAGCGCGTTTTCTCAGCCTTCTTGGCTTTTGCCGACGCCCTCTTGGCGAGGCGTTCGTAGAGCCTGCGGAACCGCTCGTCTGAATCGGCGGCACGGAACGCGACGGACTGAATCTCGTCCTGTGCGAGGGCCACAGCTGCTTCACGCTTCAGATACTCTGCCAGCGCCATCCAGCGCGGGCGTCCGGCTTTCGGGGCAGGGCCAATCGCTGCTGCAATGTCTGCCGGAACGGCTTCAGCCACCTGCAGAAGCCGCGTCATCTCCGCCTTGTGCAGCGACAGTGCGCGCTGAACGACACTGCGGTCGAAACCATGGCGCATCAACGCATCGGCAAAGAAGGCGCGCTCGATGAAGGAGAGATTGCGACGCTCGGTGTTTTCCTTGCCCTGGGCAAGCACAAGATCGTCATCGCTCAGGGTCCGGACAATCGCCTGAACCGGCCTCTTGAGGCGGTTCGCGGCACGCACACGGCGATGACCATAAGCCACCTGAAAGCGGCCATTCTCCGTCGGATGGGGCCGCAGAAGAACAGGCACCTGCTGGCCATTCTCGCGTACGCTGTCCACCAGCGCAGAGAAATCTTCGTCGCCGTCATCTTCGAGGCTCAGGCGGTCGCGCACGATCGATGGGTCGATCAGGTGCGGCTCCACTTCGATCACGCGTTCGCCCTTGGCGAGGCTCTCACGAATGGCCCGCGCATCTTCCACTTCACGTGTCATGGATGAGAGCGAAAGCCCCATCGCCTTGACCGCGCCGGAGGAACTGCGTGCAGGCGCATCTGTGCCAGACGGAGCAAGCTTTGCTGCAAGTCTGGCTTCCTGCGCGGACTGTGTGGGATTTGACTGCGCGGAATTCGACTGGGCCGGTTTTGCCTGAGCAGGCTGCGGCTTATGGGAAGGCGAGGGGGCTTCGCCCTCACCTGCACCACCGAACAGCGCCTTCAGATGGTCCTTGCGCTTGCTCATGCCCCGTCTCCTGTCGCGTTACGACCCCAGGCGTTCTCGACCAGCGCTTCGACCTCGGCGTTGACAGATGTCAACGCTTCCATCGCGCGGTCATAGGTCGAGCGTGTGAAGTTGTCCCGGCCCACTTCATAGAGTGTCTGCTTGGTCAGGCCCGCATCGGAAATCGCGGTCGACTTGACCATGGGCGCCGTCAGAACGCGTTCGCCAAACTGCGACCGCAGGAAGCCGACAATCTGCGTCTGGGGACCATCATTCGGCTCGTAGCGCGTCACGAGGTAGCGCAGGAAATCGAAGTTCAGCGAACCGCCCGCCTCGCGCACAACCGACAGAAGATCGGCCGTCATGTAGAGGAACTGGCTCATCGAGGCGACGTCCAGCATCTGCGGGTGCACCGTCACGATGACCGAGGTGGATGCGCACAGTGCGGATAGCGTCAGGAAGCCGAGCTGCGGCGGACAGTCGATGATGACCACATCGTAATCATCGGCAACCGTGGCAAGTGCGGCCTGAATGCGCGCGAAGAAGAATTCGTCCGCACCGTCACCCGCCTGGCGCTCGGCCAGCATGCGCGGTGTCGTGTGCTCGAACTCGTGCAGCTCGAGATTGCCCGGCACCAGATCGAGCCCGTCGAAATAGGTCTTGCGGATGATCTGCGAAAGCGGCCTGCGTTCTTCGTCATATCGGATCGCGCCATAGAGCGTGTCATTGCC
Source organism: Nitratireductor sp. GZWM139 (assembly GCF_030068685.1). Taxonomy (NCBI): domain Bacteria; kingdom Pseudomonadati; phylum Pseudomonadota; class Alphaproteobacteria; order Hyphomicrobiales; family Phyllobacteriaceae; genus Nitratireductor; species Nitratireductor sp. GZWM139. The sequence goes on from NZ_JAMQML010000026.1 coordinate 14,083, forward strand.
GGAAAGATCGATTTCGGGCTGATAGCCGAAGAGGGCGGAGAGAGACGCCTGCGGATCGAGATCCACCGCCAGCACACGATAGCCCGACAGAGCCAGATGCTGCGCCATGTGCGCACTGGTCGTCGTCTTGCCGGAGCCACCCTTGAAGTTGGTCGCCGAGATGACCTGCAGATGCTCGTGCTCTGGGTCGCGCCACTTCACATAGGAACGGGCCTTGGCGAGGTTGCCCTTCGCCTTGGCCTGCGCCGCAAGATGCTGCCGAAGCGCGTTGATGTCTGAAAGGGAATAGTAACGGCGTCCGCCGGACCCGGTCTCCGGCTGCGGACCTTCGCCGGCAATGGAGAGCTGACGCAGATATCCATCGGAGACGCCGATCAGACGCGCCGCTTCACCACTTGAGAATGTGCGGAGCGTCTTCTGGGCTGCCGGCGGATAAAGACGGTCGCGCATCACGCGCAGCTGTTCGGAAAGCCGCGCAGCGTCCGCCGCGATGGCCTGGTCAGCCGCCAGAACCGGCTGCGCGTCCGCGCCCTCCATCGCTACTTCAGCAACCTTGTCCAACTCCCGCTCTCCTTCATGGTCAATGGCCATGTCCATGCCGTGCCGCTCCTCGTCATCCAATCAAGTCGGCGCTGGTTGACAGGTGTCAACGCAACGCATCCCGTTGGCGGGCGCAGCGCGAATTGCCTTAACGTCACCACCCACAAAAGGGCGGATGACGGAATAATATTGTGCAACGTAACCCGATTCGGAGCCATTCGGCGAGTGGCCTACGCTTGAGGGTATAGATACGCTTAAAATGCAAACGCGCTGAGGCTGGTTTGAAATCGGAAGTAACCGCTACTAACAGGTACGCATCGCGGTTACGCCAATCTCTCACATTCGCCGCCAGTTCCGTAACTAATGCCACGAGGCAGGCGGCCATCGTCAAGAAGTTTTTGGTTAACAAGACGTTAACGGAACATGTTCTGTGATGGAAGTGAGCCGAATAATGCAGCCGTTACCGTGACTTAAGTCACTCGGCGGATCAGATCGCATCGAAAACAAATCGACAGGGCCAGCTGGAAGTAGACCAAAACGCCGCCCGGGCCGCTGAAAAGGCACACATTTTCTTAACCGCGGCTCGCGCGCGGACAGAATCGGAGCGCTGCGCGCGCCGCTAAAAGATCTCGCAGGGGAGGGGAGGGCGTCAAAACCTGTTAATGACGCCTGCGGCCTCTCCGGCAAGCGGTGCGAAACGCCGACAGAAGCTCTCCGCGTCCCATTCGCTGAGCGAGCCGGCAATGTGGATGGCCCCCAGCGGTCGTCCCTCCGGAGAGAGCAGCGCCGTGGCGATCGCGATCTCGCCCTGGAGCACTTCTTCGAGCGCCAGCGCATAGCCGTTCTCGCGCGCTTCCTGAACCTTTGCCCGGATGGCCTGAGGGTCGGTGATCGTTTTTGGCGTGATCTCGCGGCGCTCGGAGCGCTCGATGATTTCGTCCGGTATTGCCAACTTGTTGCTCACTCTTGGGCTTGGTAGATCACTGTGATGTTTGAACGTCTTGATTTGCCGCGCCTTAAGGGCTTCCGTTTTCCCAGATCGATTATCTCCTATGCGGTTTGGGCCTATCATCGGTTTGCGTTGAGTACGGCAGATGTTGAAGACCTCCTTGCGGAGCGGGGTATTGGCGTCAGCCGGGAAACGATCCGCAAATGGGTGAACCGGTTTGGCCGGCACTTCGCGCGCTGCATTCGCCGGGATCGGCCAAAGCCAAACAATAAATGGCACTTGGATGAAGCCGTGATCGTCATTGGCGGTGTGAAATACTGGCTTTGGCGAGCAATTGACGGAGATGGAGACGTGCTTGACATCCTGGTTCAGCCTCACCGGAATGCCAAGGCTGCCAGACGTTTCTTCGGAGCGCTGGTCGTGCAATACGGCGAGCCCAGGGTCGTGGTAAGCGACAAGCTGCGCAGCTACACCAAGCCGGTTCGGGCCCTTGCTCCGGATGCCGATCATCGCGCTCACAAGGGGCTGAATAACAGGATTGAGAATTCCCATCGTCCGACCCGGAAACGGGAGAAGATCATGGGCCGTTTCAAGTCGCCTCGGCAAGCTCAACGGTTTCTGTCCGCCCACGATCAGATCAACACGATCTTCCGGCCGCGCAGATACAAACTGTCCGCGCCCTCATACCGGCATGCAAGAGCAGGTGCGTTCGGCCTATGGCAGGACTACACCGGCGAGATGAACGCCTGAAATCCGACCGAAACGGAGCCCCACACTGGCCGTTCCAAACAAGTTGGCGATGCCTATGCTTGTCATTGAGCCGTGTGTCGCGCGCGCGTTTGCCGTCGCGCGTCACGCCCGTGAACACCGGTCCGAACGTGATCCGCCCGAAATGCAGCCATTGTTCCAGCGCATGAACCGGGCAGGTCTGATCACTTGACCCGCGCCCGATTTCCACCTCGCGCCAGCCAGTCTTGCCCCGCAAGGTGATCAGTGCGCCCCCCTCAAGAATGTCGATCCAGCCGCCAGACTCGAGGGTGTCATCCTTGTGGCGGTCCAAGCTGACAATCTCGGAGCGCCGCAAGCCCCCGGCAAAGCCGATCAGCAAAATCGCCCGGTCGCGCAGGCCGCGCAGATCATGGGGCAGGGTGGCGACCATGGCGCGGATATCCTCGGCCAGTATCGCTTCTTTTTGCACCGGCGGTCGCGCATGTCTGCGCCGGATACCGGCCAGCACGCTGGCGATATGGCGGTCCTTGCGGTCCAGCGAGAGCCCGCGCTGCGCATAGCCCCAGCCCAAGCCCGAGAGGCGGCGCTCGATGGAGGCAACCGATAAGGCAGGGGCCCTGGTTGGCCCTTGGCCCTGCGGCGCGGCCAGATCGGCGATATAGAGCCCCACCAGTTCAGGCGAGGGGGGCAGGGGGTCCGCGCCGCGCATCCGGCACCAGCGCGCGAAATGCGCCCAGTCTTTGGCATAGGCTTTCAGCGTGTTGTCAGAGGCTGCCGCACTGGCATAGTCGCGGGCGGTGCTCACAAGGCGATCCAGCGCGCCAGAGCCTGCAACATGCGCGGGCAGGGCGATGGTATCGTTCTTTTCTTGTCCGCTCTCGTCGCGCTGAGCTCTAGCGCTCGTGGACAAAGGGTATCCATAGTTTGACTGCAGCGATGGCGACGAAGCCGAGGTAGGATTCTTTGGTTTTGTCGTAGCGAGTTGCGATGCGCCGCCAGTTCTTGAGCTTGTTGAAGAGCCGCTCGATCTGGTTCCGCCATTTGTATTTGGCTTTGTCGTGTGGGATCGGGTCGCGCCTGTTGCTTTTCGAGGGGATGACCGCTTGGACCTCGGCTCTGGCGATCTCTTCGCGGATGGCATCGGCGTCATAGCCCTTGTCTGCAAGGAACGCCTCGATCCTGTCGGAAATCATTCGGAACAATGGCGCAAAGCCTTGCGTGTCGTGCGTTTGCCCGGGCGTCAGGACGAAGCCGAGCGGGCGGCCTTTCGCATCGCAGCGGGCATGGAGTTTGGAGGTGAAGCCGCCGCGCGATCGGCCAAGCGCCTCGGCCTCCTGAGTCCCCTTTTTATGCCGACGGCACAATGATGTGCCCGGACTATGGTGCTGTCGATCATGTCGGCGCTTCGGTCTCGCTCGACCATCTCCGCCAGCGTTTCGAGCATCGCTTCGAACACGCCGGTCTCGACCCACCGTCGATAGCGGCGGAAGACGCTGTTCCACTTGCCGGAGTTGTCACGTTAATCGGGTAGCGATTGCCTCCTTGCTGTTTGCTACGTAGGTCACGGCGATGCAGACACCTTCCATCAGCTACAAGCGGCACCGGTTCCCGCCTTCGATCATTGCCCACGCGGTCTGGCTGTACGTCCGGTTCAATCTGAGCCTGCGGGAGGTTGAGGAGATGCTGCTCGAACGTGGCATCGACGTCTCCTATGAAACGGTTCGGCGCTGGACGGCCAAATTCGGGCCGCAGATCGCGAGGAACTTGCGGCGATGCCAGCGCCGCCCCGGCGACATCTGGCATCTTGACGAAGTCGTGGTGAAGATTTCCGGCAAGACGTTCTGGCTCTGGCGCGCCGTTGATCAACGCGGCGTTGTTCTGGACGAGATCCTCCAGTCCCGGCGGGACAAACGGGCCGCCAAACGGCTTTTGCGCAAGCTGATGAAACGCGCGGGGTCTGTTCCCAAGCGGATTATAACGGACAAGCTCCGCTCATATGGCGCGGCCAAGCGCGAACTCCTGCCCGATCTGGATCACTGGTCGCATAAGGGGCTCAACAATCGTGCCGAGAACAGCCATTTACCGTTCCGAAAGCGAGAGCGCGTGATGCAGGGTCATCGCTCGCCAGGCGGCCTGCAACGCTTCGTGTCCATCCATTCAGCCGTCCGCAATTGTTTCTCCGTTCCAGCTCGCCGACGCGCCGCCCTGACCATTCGCTACCACCGGATGGAAGCTCTCCGCACGTGGAAAGTAGCAGCCAGCATCGCCTAAGACCTTCATTTACGGCCTTGCCAGCCAACCCTTCGGTTAACGTGACAACACCCCGGATCGGCATCCTGCTTGCGGCTCTATGGCAGGCCCGAGAGCATCGTGACTGACAACGCACCGAGTTCACCAGCAAGGCCGTCCTGAAGTGGGCCAAGGACAATGGCGTCGAGTGGCATTACATCGACCCGGGCAAGCCGCAGCAGAACGCCTTCATCGAAAGCTTCAACAGCAGCCTGCGCGATGAATGCCTTAATGAGGAAATCTTCGACAGCCTGGATGATGCCAGACGGAAGCTGGGGCTGTGGCGCTATGATTACAACAATGTCAGGCCGCACTCATCGCTAGGCAACAAAACACCCGCTCAAGCGCGCCGCGCGCTTGAGCTATCTGAGGGCTCCGCGCACGGCGCGCTTGCCCAAGCCCAAAACGACGACTATCAACCCCAAGGACTCTCGTTATGAATGAGGGACGTCCGGGGGGCAGGTCAGAACAAACTCTCCTTTTGAATGGCCCGGATTCTTGGGGGCAGGTCAAGAGGACAAAGCTTCAATGACCACAGGTTTGGGTCATGCACCTCGTGGAAAACCATCGGGAAGGCGCGCTCCTGTGCGAGTGTGAACGTTTTCGACTGCAAGGATCAGTTCTCTCGCGACCTCTTCCTCGCGGCGTTGCCAGAGGTCTGTTGGCGAAGTGCAATTTATGATGAATGCGACATTGCCCTCGTGATCGAATACCGGCAGCGCAAGCGCTAACAGCCCCTCGGCAAACTCTTCATCGCTGCGTGCATAGCCGCGCTCACGGGTCTTGGAAAGCTCGGCACGAATTTCGTTTTCTTCTATGATCGTGCGGCGTGTGTAGCGCGTCATCTGTCCGTGCGCGAACCATTGATCGATGTATTCGGCAGGCTGCCACGCAAGGAAGGCGCGCATCTGCACCACCGCATCCCGAGGGTATCGATGGCCGATAGGAAACGATACTTCCATCTGATGTGCAGCGTTGAACTTGTCGACAAGGATGAATCCTTCGTCACGCTGGGGGCGCGAAAGCACCAACGGTAATTGTACACGTTGCCCCAATACGTCGAGCTGTTGCCGCAACGCGTCAAGAAGTCCGGAACGAAAGACAGAGGAGATGCTCGGAAGTACGCCCAGGTCGAGCTGGTAGTCCTTGGCCCTTTCGTTGAAAAGCAACCAGCTATAGGCCGTCAAGGTTTTCAGGATGGAATGGCAATGGCTTCGAGAAATGCCAAGTTCAGTTGATATCTCGGCCAGCGAGGCAGGTTGCGGTGCGATTCGGTTGAGCATCTCGATAATGGCAATCGCATTTTCGACAGCTGGCACAAGTCCCGGCGCATCCGGGCGCTTATAGTCACTGCGCGGACCAGTTAGCAGCCAGCTCTTGCCATCGCGCTGAAGAGCCTCCGGTCCCACAGCAGCTGGCTGTGTCTTGGGGGAACCGCGCCTATTCGAGTTTTTCATCTCAGCCATACTAGCCTTTCCTGGTTTTCCACAGTGCCTGCACCCGTCCTTCGCCACATCAACGCGGCAATCGGGTCGATCTCAAGCGACCAACTGAATGCCGTATAACTTCAGGATGCAACACAAATGCACAAGAGATTTCCATCAAAAACAATCCTTCGAGTGCCATTGGGGAAATGAGGAGCTTGCACCTCAAGCGATGATATGTTCTACTGATCGAACAAATAACCATATACAGAACAGCCGGATCGAGATCCGGAATCGGAGGACCGATGACGCGAAAGTTAAGAATGTCGGTGGCACAGTTGGGCCCCATCGCGCGAGCTGAGTCGCGTAAGCAGGTCGTCAGCCGGATGCTGGAGCTGTTTCGCGAGGCGGCTGCGTTGCGTTCGGAGTTCGTGGTTTTCCCAGAGTTGGCGCTGACCACCTTCTTCCCGCGCTGGTACATCACAGACGAGAGCGAACTCGACGCCTTCTATGAAGCCGAGATGCCCAACAGTGATGTGATGCCTCTGTTCGAGGCCGCGCGAGAGCTCTCGATCAGGTTTTGCCTCGGTTATGGCGAGATTGCCTCGACGGACGCTGGCTATCAGCGTTTCAATACTTCGATTCTTGTCAACCAGAAGGGGGAAATCTGCGGTAAATACCGTAAGGTTCACCTTCCAGGGCATTACGAACACGAACCAGAACGTCCCTTCCAACATCTCGAAAAACGGTATTTCGAGGTCGGTGATCTTGGGTTTCCGGTATTCGATGTGGGCACGGCAAGAATTGGCATGTACATTTGCAATGACCGTCGTTGGCCGGAGCTCTGGCGATCGCTCGGACTTCAGGGTGCCGAGATCATCTGTGGCGGATACAATACGCCGACACACAACCCGGTGGTGCCTCAGCACGATCACCTCGCATCTTTTCATCACCTTCTGTCAATGCAGGCCGGTGCATATCAGAACGGTGCGTGGGCCGCGGCAGCGGCAAAGGCAGGTATCGAGGAAGGCTGCTCGCTGCTCGCGCATTCATGCATAGTTGCGCCAACTGGCGAAATCGTCGCACTTTCTTCAACAGTCGAGGATGAGCTGATTACAGCAACTTGCGACCTCGATCTTTGCCGAGACCTGCGGGACCACATCTTTAACTTCGCAGCTCACCGACAGCCACAACATTATGGCCGGATCACGGCCCGTTGAGCACGGCTGAGTAGGAAAATGACGCAGCGACGAGGGGCTGGACCATGAGCGGGATCGTTTTTCGGGATGGAGCTTTCCTTCCCGCGCACGAGGCGAGTGTTTCAATTTTTGACCGCGGTTTTCTCATGGCTGACGGAGTGTATGAGGTAACCTGTGTTTTCGATGGAAAACTGGTCGACTTTGATGGACACCTCGCGAGACTGAAACGGTCTCTTGCAGAACTCGATCTGCCAATGCCGATGCACGAGGACTCGCTTCTGGATAAACATCGGCGGCTGATAGCGCTCAACTCACTACGCTACGGGATGGTTTATCTGCAGATCACCCGAGGCAATCCCGGTGTGCGCGATTTTCTGTATCCTGATCCGCAGAGGGTCGCGCCTACTGTCGTGATGCTCACGATAGAGCAGCCTCACCTGCTTGAGGCGCCGGAAGCTCAGCGCGGCCTGAAAGTGGTCACTATGCCCGACCTGCGCTGGGGACGACGCGATATCAAGACGGTACAATTGCTCTATCCTTCCCGAGCCAAGACCAAAGCGCGGGAGGCGGGGGCCGACGATGCTTGGCTCGTGCAGGATGGAATGGTAACAGAGGGTACTGCCAATAATGCGTGGATCGTAAAAGGCCGACAGGTGGTTACCCGACAGCTATCGCCCGATATTCTGGCAGGTGTCACTCGGGCCGCCATCAAGCGGTTGGCCGAGCAGACCGAACTCGAAATGGTGGAGAGAGCCTTCTCCGTCGAGGAGGCGCAAGCGGCTGACGAGGCATTCATTTCGGGCGCTACGCATTTCGCTTTTCCTGTCGTCAGGATTGATGATAAGCCAGTTGGCACTGGAAAACCGGGCCCGATAACGACGCGCCTGCACCAGTGTTATCTCGACGAAATCCGGAAAATAGCGATCTAGTATGTTCCTGCCGGACCCTTTCCGGGTCAGCCGGAGCGAAGTGTCAGGCCCTGCGCAGCCTGTGAATTAACGTGATCTCACTATGCGTATCCCACCCAGCCAATGCAGACGCAAGAACAAGGAGAGTTAAGTGGCAAATTATGATTTGGTGGTTCGGGGCGGACTGGTGGTCACTGCGGGTGGAAGAATGCGCTGCGATCTGGGCGTGCGGGATGGGCGCATAGTTGCCCTCGAAGACGGACTGGGCAAAAGCGAAAACGAAATCGATGCCCGCGGCAAGTTGGTGCTGCCGGGCGGGATCGACAGCCACTGCCATATCGAAGAGCCCTGGACTGGCGGCGCGCGCAACGCTGACAGCTTTGCAAGCGCGACCACGGCCGCAGCCTTCGGCGGAACAACCACTGTCATCCCCTTCATTGTCCAACAGAAAGGACAGCGACTGAACCAGGAGGCGAGACGCTATCATCGGATCGCCCAAGAGTCGCTGATCGACTACACTTTTCATCTGATTGTAAGCGACCCCAGCCCGACCGTGCTGGAAGAATTACCATCCCTGATCGCCGAGGGGCATCGTTCGATCAAGGTTTTCCTCACTTACGACCCGGTATTTCTGAATGATCTACAATACCTTGACGTCTTGGCAGTGGCGCGGGAATGTGGCGCGCTGGTCACCGTACATGCCGAAAATCATGGCGCCATCAGATGGATGACAGAACGACTTCTATCTGCGGGGTTGACGGCGCCGATGCATCACGCCTGGGCCAAGCCCATAGTCGTGGAAAGAGAGGCGACATACAGAGCCATCGCACTCGCCGAGATGCTCGATGTGCCGCTCCAGATTTTCCATGTTTCGGGCGGTGAGGTTGCAGAGGAAATTGCCCGCGCGCAGGCACGCGGCGTCAAGGTTTTCGCCGAGACATGCCCGCAATACCTTCTTTTTACAGCCGACGACCTTGATCGCCCGGATTTCGAGGGCGCGAAGCTGATCTTCAGCCCGGCCCCGCGGACGCATTCAGACCAAGATGCCCTGTGGGACGCACTGGCCCGTGGCACGCTCGATGTGGTGTCGTCTGACCACGCACCGTTCCGTTTCGACGACCCGGAGGGCAAGATGATCAACGGCAATAATGCGTCTTTCGATCAGGTGCCGAACGGTGTACCGGGTATCGAAACACGGATGCCTGTTCTGTACTCTGAAGGGGTCAGCAAAGGCCGGATTGATCTGGAAACCTTCGTGGCTCTCACATGCACCAACCCTGCCAAACTGTTCGGACTTTACCCGCGCAAGGGCGCACTGCAAATTGGCGCCGACGCAGATATCGTGATTTGGGACCCTAATCGGCGTGTCTGCCTGCAAAACGCGATTTTGCATCACAACGTCGATTATACACCTTACGAAGGGATCGAAATCACTGGCTGGCCAGAGACCACGATTGCACGGGGCGAGATTGTCTGTGATCGGGGTGTGCTGAAGGCTGAGCCGGGACGGGGTCAGTTCCTTGCGCGAGAGCCATATGATTACATCCGACCCAGCGGACGACTGCCCACTCCGTTTGATCCGACCCATGGCAAGGCAACTTCCACGCAGCGCTTCACCCGCAGAGCCGGCCGAAATGGACGCGCGACATGACGGCTCTCGTTCTTCGCGGGCATGATGGCGCCGAAAAACTGGGCTTGTGGACATTCCGACGCCGAAGTGGGGACATCCGGAAGCCCGTTTTGCGCTGCTGAACGGAGTCAAGTTTGAAAAACACACATTACTCGACCTGCACTATGATGTGAGGCACCATGAAACTGAAGATCATCAATCCGAATACGACTTGGTCGATGACCAACATGATTGGCGCCGCTGCTGCAAGAGTCGCAAGACCCGAAACGCAGTTGGTCACTGTAAGCCCTAAGATGGGACCCGCTTCGATTGAAGGGCACTATGACGAGGCGTTTGCCGCCATCGGCGTTCTGGATGAGGTGCTCAAGGGCGAGGCTGAAGGGGTCGACGCCCATATCGTCGCCTGCTTCGGCGACCCCGGTCTTCTGGCATCACGCGAAGTTGCCCGCGGCCCAGTCATCGGCATTGCGGAAGCGGCCATGAAGACGGCCAGTTTCGTCAGTACCGGTTTTTCGGTGATCTCTACGCTAGCGCGATCGCGCGTTATCCTCGAGCATTTGGTCAACGTTTATGGAATGTCCGGCAAGTGCCGCAGTGTCCGAGCAAGCAATCTTGCCGTGCTCGACCTCGAGCGACCGGATTCCAATGCGCGCACTCTTATCCTTGAGGAATGCCTTCTTGCGCTGCGCGAAGATCATTCGGATTGCATTCTGCTCGGCTGTGCCGGAATGGCAGACTTGGCGGCCGATATTTCCCAAGAACTTGGCGTGCCAGTGATAGACGGGGTGACAGCCGCGGTGAAGATGGCTGAGGCATTGGTTGAAATGAAGGTGAGCACCAGCAAGGCTGGCGGGTTCGCTACACCGTTGCCCAAGGCTTATGCAGGCGCGTTTGCACGCTTTGCCCCGTCCTCCGATGACGTTAATGGATAAGACTTCGCACACGGAAAATTCGGCTGTGTGGATTTGGCAGCGGAACAGCAGTGGCATTGGCTGCTTGACTGTCATAAACTCGAATCGCTGGTCAGGCTGCAGCGGCGTGAGCGGGATGAACAAAGCGGGCAGACACAAGCCCTACACTTGGCGCGCTGGCTGTCGCTGGAGTCTTCGTTGCATGTGGCCGTCACGTGATGGCAATCGCAGATTGAACTTCGCAAAAAGCGATTCAGACGAACTGTGAGGCCGTATCCGTCGGCGGGGGCGGAGCGCGCCCGGTCTGACCAGATCTCATGCATTCGGACGGGATGCCCGTCACTCTACATTCAGGCACTGTCAGTATTTCCCGATGATACTTGCCGAGTATCCGTCCGGTGTCCCTGCTCTGACGGGGTGATGGAGTACCTGCTAGATGTCCACCATCGATAGTGGACATTTTGAGGTTGGCGATGGCGGGCAAGAAGGGCCAGAAGAAGCGGGTCTGGTCGGACGAGGAGAAACTTTCGATCTGCGCGCAGGCGCGGGCTTCCGGGGTTTCGGTTGCGCAGGTTGCACGGCGCTACGCGATGAACACCAACCTGATCCACAAGTGGCTCCGCGATCCGCGGTTTTCATCATCTGACGAGGTTGTGGATTTGCCTGCGGCTGAGGGCGCAAGGTTTCTTCCTGAAGTGGTCCCACTTTTTCGGACAGTTCTGCAGCTTTGCTAA